>JASEJN010000066.1:5549-17106 GCA_030016385.1 Clostridiales bacterium
TATTTGAAGAATATTATTTCAATCGCTAAGCTCACAGTCTTTAGAGTCTGTAAACTCGTTCAGGGCAGAATCAAAACTCGCTTCGCAAAAGATTGATTCTGCTTATCCTGAAGCTAAAGTTAACAGACTCTAAAGACTTTCCGCTAATTGCTCTTTCCATAATATTCTTCAAATCATAAAAAATATACCACCAGCCTTATAACCAAAATAGTTAGTGCTTTTCTCCTAGATATGCCTTTTTTACAGTGTCATTTTGAAGAAGTTCCTTGCCGGTTCCTTTAAGTATTATCCTTCCTGTTTCAAGTACATAGCCTAAATCGGCTATTTTAAGGGCTGCCTTTGCGTTTTGCTCTATCAAAAGTATAGTAACCCCCTGACTATGAATTTTGGATATGATATTAAAAATTTCTTTTACGAGAAGGGGCGACAGACCCATCGATGGCTCGTCAAGCATTAATAATTTGGGCCTTGCCATAAGGGCTCTTCCTACTGCGAGCATTTGCTGCTCTCCTCCTGACAGCGTGCCACCCAACTGTTTTTTTCTTTCCTTTAACCTCGGGAATAATGAAAACACCTTTTCAAGGTCTTCATTTATATAGTTTTTGTCTTTTCTTGTATATGCGCCTAGTATCAGATTTTCGTATACAGTTAAATCAGGAAATATATTTCTACCTTCGGGAACAAGAGTAATTCCCATCTTGACAATATCTTTTGTCTGCTTTCCGGTTATATTTATGCCATCATATCTGATCTCTCCGCTTTCTATTTTAATTAAACCCGTTATCCCTCTAAGTGTGGAACTTTTACCGGCTCCATTTGCACCGATAAGGGTAACTATTTTACCATCGGGAACAGAAATGGAAACGTCTTTCAAGGCAACTATACCACCGTAATTTACCGATAAATTATTTATCTCAAGCATCGTCTTCCACCCCCAGATAAGCTTCGATGACTTTTTCGTTGTTTTGTATTTCATCCGGCGTTCCCTTGGCAATTGTATTTCCATAGTCGAGTACCAGTATCCTTTCGCAGACGCCCATGACAACCTGCATGTGGTGCTCTATCATCAAAACTGTAACATTATATTTATCCCTCACCTGGCGGACAAAATCCATAAGAGCCATGGATTCATTCGGATTCATGCCCGCAGCAGGCTCGTCGAGAAGGAGAACTTTCGGTTCTGTAGCAAGCGCTCTTGCAATTTCAAGCCTTCTTTGCATCCCATAAGGCAGTGAAGAAGATTTTTCATGGGCAAAATTATCAAGATTCACATCTTTCAGCAATGCCATGGATTTTTCATACATTTTATTTTCTTCTTTAATATAATGAGGGAGCCTGAGCGTGGCAGACAAAAAATTTGATCTGATATGAAGATGGTTTGCGATCAAAACATTCTCCAGCACTGTCAGTTCATTAAACAGCCTTATGTTCTGGAATGTTCTTGCAATGCCAAGTTTTGTAATCTTGTCCTGCCTTAAGCCTGTGATATTACGGCCTTTATATATTACAGTGCCATATGTGGGCTTGTAAACACCCGTTATTATATTAAAGCATGTTGTCTTACCGGCGCCATTCGGGCCTATCAATCCTACGATTTCATTTTCTTTAAGGCTTAAGTTAAAGTCTGATACGGCAACCAGCCCTCCAAATTTAAGTGTAATATGATTAAGTTCAAGCAAACTCATATTTTAGCCTCCTCTTTACGGCCGGATTTGTTCTTGAATATATTGAGCAATCTGTTTACGGATATCTCCTTGTTTCCCATGATGCCCTTCGGATAAAACAATATAACCAGCATGAGAAGTAGAGAGAATACAACCATTCTAAGGCCGGGAAGAGCAGGAATGAATAAGAAACCTTCATCAAGGAAGCGCATGGCTTCCATAAGGGACGTCACAACTATTGCCGATATTATTGAGCCTGTTATGCTGCCCATGCCTCCAAGTACGACTATTAAAAGTATGTTGAATGTCAATGCTGATTTAAACATATTTGGATCGATTGTGCCTAAAAGATTTCCTAAAAGCCCTCCGCCGATACCGGCCAGAAATGAGCTGATAGTAAATGAAAGCAGTTTATGCTTGAAAAGGCTTATCCCCATGGCTTGGGCCGCGGTTTCATCTTCCCTTATTGCCTTGAAGGCCCTGCCGTAACTCGAGCTTAAAAGAAGGCACATGAATATTACCGTTATGACAGCAGCCCCGAATGTCCAATATATAGGATGCTCCGGCATTGGAAGTCCCTTTATGCCTAAAGAACCATTTGTTAAACTTCTCGTATTCGTGAATACCACCCTTATTATTTCCGAAAAACCAAGAGTAGCTATCGCAAGATAGTCGCCCTTTAGCCTCAATGCCGGCACTCCTACGATTATACCGGCTATGGCGGCAATAATCCCGCCGAGCAGCAAAGCCGGCAAAAAAGGCCATTGGACATTTCTTAAAAAGGGAACGATAGGGGTGATATAGAAATTCAGAGCCTTATATTCGGGGCTCATGGTCAAAATACCGCAGGTATAAGCGCCGACAGCCATAAATCCTGCATGCCCGAGTGAAAACTGTCCGGTAAAACCGTTGACAAGGTTCAGGCTCAATGCCAGTATTATATAGATTGCACCGAGGTTAAGCACTGTGACTATATATGTGTTTAGAAAATAATCGCATAGAAACAATATAAAAAATAAAAGCACGATTATGCCGGCTCCAATCAAGAGCTTTATAAGCTTTTTGTTTTTATTGTCAGACATTATATCACACCTTTTCAGCTATTTTTTCTCCAACTATGCCGGTAGGTTTCAAGAGGAGAATTAATATTAAAAGTACGAACGCAAACGCATCCCTGTAACCGGATAATTCAGGTAGTATTGCTATTATAAGTATTTCACCGATCCCAAGTAAAAAGCCACCGACAACCGCTCCGGTTATATTCCCGATTCCACCTATAACCGCAGCTATAAAGCACTTAAATCCGGGGGTTATCCCCATAGTCGGCTGAACCTGAGGATACCTTAAACCCCACATGATGCCGCCGATAGCCGCAAGTGCCGAACCGATGCCGAAAGTCAGGCTGATTATTTTATTTATATCTATACCCATAAGCTTTGAAGTCTCGAAATCCTTGGCAACAGCCCTCATAGCCATACCTGTTTTTGTCTTGTTTATCAAAAACAGAAGCAAAACGAGCAGCAATATTGTTACTGTCGGAATATAGAATATTATATGCTGTATGGACACATCGCCTATGTTTACAACATCGGTAAATAATTTTATATTGGGAAATTTTTTCGGCTTGCCTGTAAATAAAACCGTTGCAAGATTTTCGAGGAGGAAAGATACACCTATTGCTGATATCATTATCGATATTTTCGGTGAACTTCTTAAAGGGCGGTAAGCTGTTTTTTCAATAAGCATTCCCAGCAAAGTAGTAATGATTATGGCTATAGGGAAAGAGATCCACCATTCAAGATGAAATGCGAATATACCGAAATATGATATATATGCTGCGACCATTATAATATCCCCATGCGCAAAATTGATAAGCCTTAAAACTCCATAAACCATTGTATAACCAATAGCGATGAGCGCATACAGGCTTCCAAGGGCTATACCATTTGTAAGCTGCTGTAGAAGTATAGTTAAAGTCATATTATCCCCTTCAATCAATTAATTTCGGTGGGGGATTTATTCCCCCACCGGCAATGCAGAAAGATTTATATTAAAATTATCAGTTGTTTTCAGGTTCAATCGTGGTCATATATTTAAATTTGCCGCCTTCGACTTTTTTGATGACAGCATTTTTAATTGCATTTCTGTCTTCATCAAATGTTATATTGCCTGCGGCCCCGACAAAATCTTTTGTCTTTGCAAGTTCATCCCTTATCTTTACTGAATCGGCGGAGCCTGCTCTTTTAATGGCATCCAGTATGACACGATAGGCATCGTAGCCTAAAGCCGAGACGGCGCTTGGTTCTTTCCCTTTATATTCAGCATCGAATTCCTTAAGGAACTTTTCGGATTCTGAATTCAATGGTTTATCCTTTGCAAAGAATGTTGAAAACACGGCACCCTCGACGGCGCTTCCGCCAAGCTGCAAAAATTCGTCCGCCTCCCATGTATCGCCGCCTATAATTGGAGTCTTTATTCCAAGCTGCCTTGCCTGCTTTATAAGAAGTGCCGATTCAGTAAAATTCCCCGGCGCAAATATAACATCGGCATTCAGCTTTTTAATGGTTGTAAGCTGTGATGAAAAATCCTGATCGCCTGTCTGATAGTTTAGAGGCTGTGACAATATTGCATTCTTGTTTCCGGTTAATTTTATAAAAGAATCCATGAAAAATTTTGCAAGACCAACCGAATAATCATTTGAAACTTCCTGTATTATCGCAGCGGATTTAGCATGCAAATCTTTGAATGCAAAGTTTGCCATAACTGTTCCCTGGAACGGATCTATAAAGCAAACTCTGAAATAATAATCGTTGTTTTTGGTAACGTTGGGATTCGTACATGAAGCTCCGACTATAGGTACCTTCATCATTTTTGCAGTCGGGCCGGCAGCCATCGCAAGGGAACTTCCCCAGCTTCCTATTACGGCGCTGACTTTATCCTGTTCAATAAGCCTTTTTGCTGCGTTTGCCGCCTCGACCTTATCGGATTTGTTATCTTCTATGATAAGTTTCACTTTTTTGCCGAGCACTTCAGGATAGAGCTTGTTTGCAAGTTTTATACCCTGTACCTCCATGGAGCCTCCTGCTCCATTCGCTCCTGTAATAGGCTCGAAAACACCTATTTTTATTTCATCTGAATCGGCATTTGCCAAAGATGCATTGCCTGTCTTTTTACAGGCTGTCAGTAGAGATGCTGCCATTAAAACAGCAAGAAAAATTGAAATAGCTTTTTTCATAGATAAATCCCCCCAAAATATAAAAATAATGTATACTGTATATGGTATATATACATATGTATAATATATGTGGATATTTTATCATATATATGCGATAAAGACAATGATAATTTATTCAGAGTGCATGTTTTGGATTTGAAGTTAGGTTGACAAAGTAAATGCAACCAGAATGATTTGAAGGATATTATTTCGTTTATTAAGCTTCAAGGCTTGCGGTAACTGAAGTTATCTATCGATTAGTTTATTGTCTATACATGTCTTGATATCCAATTGCTTCAGGCCGCCTTTTCTGAATTTGATTTCAACTACTCCGTCATAAAGCCCCATAACTTTTCCGATGCCAAAAATCTTATGGCTTATAAGTTCGCCTGCATTATATATACCGGAATTCTTTTTTATTGATCTGTTATTATTTGAGAGTTCCGATATGAACCTTGATGTCTTTGTGCTTTTTCCATGGTGCTTTTTAGGGTACGATATAAAAAGGTTTGTCTTTGACCTGGTAACAGCCACGTAAAAAAGCCGCCTTTCTTCATCGATGTTTTCACCGTTTTTGATGCTTTTAATGTGGGGAAGAAAGCCTTCAGTCACTCCTATAATGAATACGCATGTAAACTCGAGCCCCTTCGCTCCATGAATCGTGCTCAAAACGACGCTTTCTCTTTTATTATTCTTGATTTTTTTGTCCTTAAGCACCTCGGAGACCTGATTTATATGGGAAAGAAAAGATTCAATAGAGTTAAATCCGGCTGCAGAAAGCTTATATTCATCTGCTATATCTAAAAAGTCGTGGCTATCTATGCCCGATTCACTGCACATGCACTTTATGAAATCATCATAGCCTATTGATTTTCTTATGAAGTCTATTGCCGTGCATGCATCCATATGATTCATGGTTTTCAAACCGCTGAATAACTCATCGATTTTTTGTATTTCGTATGCTTTAAGGGGGCATTTTTTAAACGAATCATATAAACTGCATTTACCATTCAAAAATTGCTTAATTGAAGCATTTAATGCATTCTTGTGTATATATCTTACAGGCTTGTTGATTATTCGGGAAATTGAAAGGGTATCGTTATTGTCCAACGATAGTTTCAGATAAGCCGTAAGATCTCTGCAAATCCAGTTATTATAAAAATTATTCATGGTATCCCTTATGCTAAGGGGCATGTTCCTTTTTATAAGCTCATCTATAATGGCCCTTGATTGAATGTTGCACCTGTAAAGCACGGCAAAATCGCCATACGTATAACCGCATTTTGTCATTTCTTCAATCGTATCGGCTATGAATGACGATTCCGCTTCCTCATCGGGAGGCGATAAAAATACGGGTTTGCTTTTCACTCCTATATATGATTTCATATCTTTTTCTTTTCTCATGCTGTTATTCGATATTATTCTTTTAGATAGCTCTACGATCTCAAAGGAGGATCTATAATTTATATTGAGCAGCACTGTTTTGCAACCCTTAAAGCTTTTCTCAAAGTCAACCATACAGTGCGGATATGCGCCTCTGAAGCTGTATATGCTCTGGTCATCATCGCCGACAGCGCATATATTGTTTTGTGGAGAGCATAATAATTTTACGATATCAAATTGCATTCTGCATGAATCCTGAAATTCATCTATGAGGAAATATTTATACTTTTTTTTGTAGAATGACAGAAGGTTGCTATCGGATTCAAGTATTTTCTTGCATATAATCATCATATCGTCAAAATCTATACATCTTAGGAGCTTTTTTTGCCCGCCGTATTTTTGAAGTATCGAGAGAAATAGAGCCCTTGATACTTTTTCCAAGTTGCATCTTCCAATATCTTCTCCGCAAGTGCGGAATATCGATATATTGTTTAATATCGCTTGAACTGTTTCTTCATCATATGGTTGATTTTCATGCCTTAGTATATTTTTAATGATTCCATAAGTTTTATCCTGGTCCAGTACGGCGACTTGCCTTCCATAATATGTATTTATAATCTTATAAAATGTAGAATGGAATGTCCCGAAATTTACTTCATCAAAATGGTGCCTTGCATCTGAAAAGATGTTCTGGAATCTCTGCTTCATTTCGTTTGCAGCGGCTTTTGTAAATGTTATTACAAGTATGCTTGAAGGATTCACCTTTATCTTTTCAATAAGGTACCCGGCCCTGCCAGTTATAACGCTTGTTTTCCCGCTTCCGGGGCCTGCTGCAACAAGCAGGGGACCGTTTACATAAGTTATGGCATCCTTTTGCCGTTCATTATAATAGATGCCGGCGTTTTCGAGTTTCTTAAAAAAATCCATCGTATACCTCACAAAACCATAAATGAATTTTGCTATGAAAATGTTTTATATTTCGATTCTGCAAAAAATAAAACCAAAATAGCATATCGTTTCAGTTTAAATTTTATCCAGAGGATGTTTTTTTAATCTGCAGTTTCGGGTTTATCAAATATAAAATATGCGCTTTAAATCGGAACAATCTGTAGAAAAATAAAACCAATTTGTATTATACTATATGAAGGATGGTAGTATATGAGTTAAGGGATGGAGAGTAGAATGAAAAAGATAATATTAACAGGCGGGGGATCAGCAGGACATGTTACCCCAAACCTTGCACTAATTGATGAATTGTTAAAAGACGGGTGGGAAGTGCATTATATAGGTACAAAATCGGGTATTGAAAGAAGCATTATAAAGGATAAGAGGATTATTTATCATGCGGTAAATGCAGGCAAATTAAGAAGATATTTTAATGCAAAGAATTTTACCGATCCTTTCAGGGTACTTGAAGGTATATTTCAGTCATTTTCTATTGTGAAAAAAATAAAGCCGAAAGTCATATTTTCAAAAGGTGGGTTCGTATCGGTACCGGTTGTCATAGGAGGATGGATGAATGGGATACCAGTTATAATACACGAATCCGACATGACTCCGGGTCTTGCAAATAAGATATCTGCTGCTTTTGCATCGAAAATCTGCATTAATTTCCCGAGCACTGAGAAGTATTTCAGCAAAGGGAAGGTCGTTTATACAGGAACGCCTATAAGAAAGGGGATCTTAAACGGCAGCTATAACACAGGACTTGGAATTTGCGGTTTTGAGGCAAACAAACCCGTTGTCATGGTTATGGGTGGAAGCCTTGGCTCCAGGAGGATAAATAGCCTCATACGCAAGGCTCTTCCGCATCTGTTAAAAAGTTTTCAGGTTGTTCACGTATGCGGAAGGGGCAATGTAGATCCGTCGCTTTCAGGTTTAAATGGATACAAGCAATTTGAATATGTAAATGAAGAGCAGCCGCATCTTTTTAAAATAGCTAATCTTATAATATCGAGGGCGGGAGCAAATTCGATATTCGAATTTTTAAAATTAAAGCTTCCAAACATACTTATCCCTCTATCGACCAATTCCAGCAGAGGTGACCAGATTTATAACGCCAGATATTTTGAAAAGATGGGCTTTAGCAAGGTTCTGTTTGAGGAGAATATAAATGCGGATATATTATGCCAGGCGATATTCGATGTTTATAACAGCCGGGGTAAATATATCGAAAGCATGCGTAGGAAACAAACACCCGATGGAACGGCAGAAATCATGAAGCTTATAACGGCATATGATAATTGAAGTGTTTAAAACATCACAGGTATATATTACGAATCGAAGTTCTATAAAGATATAATTTGCATATTTTATAGTGTAATTTTAAAATTTGCAGGGGAGAAAGATGGACTTATCAAAGCTTGTAATAGTTGCATTGATAGGTGAAGCCCTATGGGAAACGGCGAAGCTTTTCTGGCAGCAGGGGAAATTTTCCATCGACAGAATCGGTTCCGTGCTTATAGGAGTGTTTCTGGCAGTTTTAACAGGGCTTGATTTATTTCAGGTCATAGGTATTCCGATTAACATACCCGTGGTAGGGGAAGTGCTTACAGGGATTTTAGTAAGCAGAGGAGCCAATTTCATGCATGATATCATAGGCAGCATGAATAGCGTATACACTAAAAGCAAGACCGGAAACAAAAACTAATCCAAGGGTTGTACTCAGATTATTCGAAGAATATTATTTCAATCGCTAAGCTCACAGTCTAAAGAGTCTGTAAACTTGTTCAGGGCAGAATCAAAACTCGCTACGTATGAAACATTGATTCTGCTTATCCTGAACATGCGTTAACAGACTCTAAAGCCTTTCCGCTAATTGCTCTTTCCATAATATTCTTCGAATAATATATATACATCCATGAACTAGTTTTTGCTTATAGCAACCTGTTTTTGCATTTCACTGGCATTATATGAAAGATTATTCTCGATAAATATCTGATGCCACAGCATAAATATCAGTATCGTCCACAGTCTGCGTCCATAATCTACAGGCCCTTTTCTATGCTTTTCAAGCATTTTAAGTACATTTTGCTTATTGATATATCTATCTGTTTCACTTTCATTTATAAGCTTTACAGCCCAATCATAAAGCTCATCTTTTAGCCAGTGCCTGTATGGGACCGGGAAGCCCAGTTTTTTTCTTGTGATTACTGAATCGGGTATTATGCCCTTAAACGCCTCACGCAGTGCGTATTTAGTCGTACCATTTCCTATTTTTTCTTCAAGGGTCAGTTTTGACGCCACGTTGAATACCTCTTTATCGAGAAAAGGAACCCTGAGCTCCAGGGAATTTGCCATAGTCATCCTGTCCGCTTTGACAAGTATGTCTCCTCTCAGCCAGGTATTTATATCGATATATTGCATCTTTGTAGTATCGTCATAATCTTTTGCCTCATTATAATAAGGTTCGGTTACATTTTCATATTTTAACGATTCATCGAAATTGTTCAGGATATATCTCTTATCCTCGTCATTAAATACAAATGCATTTCCTACATACCTTTTTTCGATGGGGGAACAGCCCCTTTCAATGAAACTTTTACCCTTTACGCCTTCGGGTATCAGCCTTGACATGGATTTTAAAGCCTTTTTAGCAGGCTTCGGGATATACTTGAACATGCTTAATGAAACAGGTTCGCGGTAAATATTGTATCCGCCGAAAAGCTCATCTGAGCCTTCTCCTGACAGCACAACCTTTACGTATTTTCTAGCTTCTCTTGCCACAAAATAAAGTGGAACGGCTGCAGGATCTGCCATCGGCTCATCCATATGCCATATTATTTTTGGAAGTTCATCGATAAACTCCTGAACTGTTATAACTTTGCTTATATTTTCGACGCCTAATTCTTCTGCTGTATCCTTGGCAAGATCTATTTCGCTGTATCCATTTCGCTCAAATCCTACAGTGAAAGTTTTTATGGCAGGGTTTATTTTGCTTGCAAGGGCTACGATAATTGTGGAATCGATTCCTCCGGATAAGAAAGCTCCTACCGGAACATCGCTCCTCATATGGACTTTGACCGAATCCTCCATGGCTTTTCTTATTTCAATAATCCTTTTATCAAAGTCTGTTTTAACAGGATTAAAACTTATGGACCAGTAACTCCCTGTGACAACTTTTTCGCCAGGCTTTTTCGTAATAGTATGGCCAGGTTCAAGAATTGAAACGGCTTTAAGTATCGTATCGGGTTCGGGTACGAATTGAAAAGTCAAGTAATTGTATAAGGCTTTAATATTTAAATCCTTTGGAATGCCGTTCAAGCACAAAAGGCTTTTCTTTTCGGAAGCGCAGCAAACTCCGCTTTCGTTTTCTATGTAATAGAAAGGCTTTATGCCAAAGGGATCTCTTGCACCAAACATTGTTTTTGTTTGTTTATCCCATATTACAAATGCAAACATTCCTCTTAAATATTTTACGGACTCGGCTCCCAAGTATTTATACATTGCAAGTATTACTTCGGTATCGGATTGCGTTGAAAAATGAAAGCCTTTTTTAATAAGATCTTCACGAAGTTCAACATAATTATATATTTCTCCGTTAAATACAATGCGATATCGCCCGTCATCATAAGGAAATGGCTGACTGCCATTTTGAAGGTCTATAATACTCAGCCTTCTAAAACCCATACACATATTGCCGTCCACATAAAAGCCCTCGTCGTCAGGACCTCTGTGCTTTATGATGTCCGTCATTTTTTTTAATGTTTCCATTTCCATATCTTTATCGCTTATTTCTTTATCTGATAAAAGCGTTACAAAACCGCACAAAATTATCAACTCCCCGGATATTTAGAAAATAATTTTATATATTTGAAGTATAAACATAGAACAGTAATATGTCAATTGTATATTTAGCTTCCTTCAATTCGCAATATGAACTTATGTTATTTTGAGCACTCATTCATTGTTCAAAATAACATAAGCCTATTTATGCCTGATTTCATATTACGAATTGAAGATGACTTTGGTTGCATCTAAATTATCGCCTTTTCCAGAGTAATTTATTATTTTTTATCCCTAAAATAGATCCTATTATACTCGTTAATGGCGTAAACAATGCCGCTAAATTGCCGCCGTTTCTAAAACTTATGGATATTATATTGTGCGTATCGCTTAAAGGGTATTTAAATAAGGGAATAATGAGCGATATAAAAGACAAAATTATTTCAAATATTATACCCATTAAAATTGAACAGGTTAATATATTTTTCTTAAAATTAATCTGTTGTGCTACCTGATAAATTACTGGTAAAAGGAATATTATACCAATATCTATGGATATAGTTTCCCTGAT
>JASEJN010000067.1 GCA_030016385.1 Clostridiales bacterium
TGGGATAAAAATATGAGATTTTAGAGCGGACTTTATTATATGGAAAGAATTAGGGAAATGGGCATAAGGCGAGAAGGGATAAGGGTTTGAGGGATTTCGGTTTGGAGCGGAGTTTATTTTAAATATACACATATTGCCGACGTACAATAAAGTCAGTAAGAAAGTCGACAATATATATCTAAAAAACTTTTATCAAAGCCAATAAAGTCTTTTCAAAAGTAAAATAAAATTGTATCAAAGCCGTGTATAATGAACCTGAGAATGGGGAGTTGTACACGGCTCATTTTATGTGGGGAAAAATTTCCAGAGTTTTATTAAATTTTTATTATTACGCTTGTAATATTAAAGTGATTGTGCCAATATATCTTTCAGATATATATCTAGAAGATATATTGAGAGGGATCAATCCGTAATATTTGGTAAGAGAGTCGTCTGCCATTGTGAGATCCGAGTTCCTTGGCATACGTCAGACAAAGTTATATATAGATTGGTGTGACAAAGTTTTAAGAGATTTGGAAGGGCAAGGATAATATGGGGGAAACAATAGAACTTCTGCGAAACAACGTAGGATTTTCGTGGAAAGGGTTAATAATTTTTCTATTACCTATGCTGCCGAACGTTTTGTTTTTCATATTTAAAGATCCAAACGGCAATATGTCAGCAGCCAATAATCATTTCGTATTAGACATTGTTGAACATGGAAGCCAGGTAATATTTGCCACCCTTTTGATATTTATGGTCAGCAGGAAGGATTCTCCGGTATTATGTGGGTATACAATTCTTATGTTAATACTATTATTGGCTTATTATGGATTATGGATCGGATACTTTACAATTGGTGCTGATTTTATAATGCTCATGGCGATGGCTGTTTTACCTGTGATATATTTCATCTTAGGAGAAATTTGGCTTCATAATATACTTGCTGTTATACCTACAGCAATCTTTGGAATAGTACACATTATAATTACTTATATGGATTATCATTAACCGCATTAGGAATTGTGAGTATAAACTTCATATTGTGAGTAGGATTTTCATATGCAGGTTTGATATATTTATTGATGCTTTGGATTCCAAATACCATGATAAGTTGTATTTTAAAGGAGAAAAATAAATGAGATATGGAAAAGTTATTGGCGTAGGCAATACAGCAACTGTATATGAATGGGCAAAAGATAAAGTCCTTAAACTTTTCTATCCAGGCTATCCTAAAGATGCGGTAGAAAGAGAATTCCATAACGCACTGTCAATAAGGGATATGGATTTTCCAAAACCAAAGGCTTATGAAATAATTTCTTCTGAAGAGAGAATCGGTATTGTATATGATATGGTGAAAGGCGAATCACTGCTGGATTGGGTTATGAAAACTGGTGATGTGCAGGAATGTGCAATATATATGGCAAAGTTACACAAGGCAATCATTCATAATAAGGTTAGCAATGTGCCAAACTATAAGGAATTTTTAAAGTCTCATATACCAAATACTCTATCAGTTAATTTAAAGAAACAAGAAGAAATATTGCAAATGATAGATAGTTTACCAGATGGGAACACACTTTGTCATGGTGACTTTCATCCAGGCAATATACTCATATCGGATGGGCACACAATGGTCATAGATTTCATGAATGTATGCCATGGATATTTTTTATACGATGTTGCAAGAACTGTATTCTTGGTGGAATATACACCTGTGCCAATGGAAGTGGATGATAGAGAACTCTTTTTGCGATTAAAGAAAGCACTGGCAGATTTGTACCTTATGCAAATGAATGTTACCAGAGAAATGATACAAGATTATCTATCGGTTATCATCGCTGTTAGAGAAGGTGAATGTCCAAACGAATAATTAAGTGCAAATGGATGAAATAGTTTTAGTTATTATATTTAAGCTTAACTCTGCATGTTATTCAGGGATGATTAATTTTGGAGGGGTTATTTTGGAGTTTGAGATAAAAATCCATGAACATTTATTTGGCGATGAAAGGCCATTTAACAATTGCCATGCATCTACATTGATACTACTTCCTAGTGATGAAATATTGGTGGCATATTTTGGAGGTACCGAGGAAGGTAATGATGATGTTGCAATTTGGTATTCAAGAAGGAGAGGAGGGAGATGGTCTTCTCCTGTAAAAGCTGCAGATATTAAAGGAATCCCCCACTGGAACCCGGTACTTTATAGAGAAGAAGATGGAACAATATATTTATTTTATAAAGTTGGTCATAAAATTCCTCAGTGGCGCACCTTGCTTATTACTTCCAGAGATAATGGTCAAACATGGTCAGAATCTAAAGAACTGGTTGAAGGTGATAGAGGGGGGAGAGGCCCTGTAAAAAATAAGCTTATAAGATTAAGCAATGGTACATGGCTTGCTCCTGCATCGGTTGAAGGTGAATACTGGAATGCCTTTACTGATTCATCATTTGATAGAGGTAAAACTTGGATAAAAGGTGCTGCGGTGCCTTTAAAGCGCACTGGGAATAGTTCTTTTGTAGGGAAAGGAGTTATTCAACCTACGCTATGGGAATCAACTCCTGGAAGAGTACATATGCTTCTCAGAAGTACTGAAGGATATATTTTTAGGAGCGATTCCCTGGATTATGGAAGGACATGGTGTGAGGCATATTCTACTGGATTGCCGAACAATAATAGCGGTATAGATCTGGTAAAAATGAATAATGGTATATTAGCCTTGGCATATAATCCTGTGGGTCAGAATAGGGGACCAAGATTTCCACTTGCAATAAGCCTTTCACATGATAATGGGCTTACATGGAGAGAAAAAATGATTCTTGAAGAACAGCCGGGTGAATATTCTTATCCAGCAATAGTAAGTAACGGCAACAATTTATTTATTACCTATACATGGAAACGTGAGAATATTGCATTTTGGGAAATTACATTAAAATATTAAAGTATTTGCATTTTATGTATAGTATTCAGGCTTTAGTGCTAATATAGGTTTACTAAAAATTTTAGTATTCAACAATTAAGGTAATGAAATATTATATATTCCTTTTCTTAATTGTAATTAGGCAGCATTCAAGAATATGTACATGAGTGAAAAAATCTATTCGTTAGCATAACCATATTATACTGAGGTTCCACACCGTCTGCTGTACTGGCAAGAAAATGCCGATAAATTCGGACTTGATTGGGCAGATTTTTTATTGGATGATAACAAGAACTAACCAAGGAAAGATTATTGAGCGAAAATTAAGGAGTTTATAATTGTATTCCTTATGTAACAATATCGATAAGATATTTTATATGATGTAAATACTATTTACATGTAAATAGTATTTACATCATATAAAATATTAGTATATAATATACACGATATGAATATACAGAATAATATTTCAATTATCAATTTATTGTAAGTTTTGTGAGGAAAGCGATCAGCATGTTAACTAAAAGAATTTTTGAGCAGGTCCGTGAACTTATTGAAGAGGAAGCACGTGATAAAAAACCAGGGGAAGCTTTGGATACCGAGGTTAATTATGCACGACGTTTTGGTGTAAGCCGCCCTACTGTCCGTAAAGCAGTCGAAGATCTGATAAGCATCGGATTGATAAGCCGTATACCTGGCAAAGGGCTTGTCATGGCGGTGCAGGATGAGACGCCATATAGAGGTAAACTTTTGATTGCGATTCCATGCGATACTGGTGATGGATTTTTGTTCCGTGTAATGATGGGCTGTGTAGAAGAGGCGAACCTTTTGGGCTTTGATTACAAGATACTCAGTACTAAAGATTCTGCATCAAGGCTTGAACAGGTTAAACATGAGCATATAAGCGATTTTTGCGCTGTCATTACTTGCTGCTATGAAGAAGATGCGGAGTATGAACTGATATCATATCTTAAGAGGAAGGGTTTGCCTGTAATACTCATAGATAATCCGCCAAGGCATATTGATGTTCCATGCATTACTTGCGATGATTACGACGGTGGTTACAAAATGGGGACATATCTGGCCAAAAAGGGACACAGGAGTATAATCAATATTTCAATAGATAGACCTGTATTGACAATTGAGAGAAGAAACAAAGGCTTTTTACAAGCCATGGAAGATGCAAGTGTTAATTATGACAAGTCATTAATCATAAATGGGACCCAGGAATTTTACTCACGTTTTACTCCCCGGGATTTTAAGTCTGGTAAATATACGGCAATATGCAGTCATACTAGTCTCATGATTTACGATATAAGCGGCTGGCTTTATAAAAATGGTCTTAGCATATATGATGATGTATCAATAATGGGGTATGGTGATCTTGCTTATGTTCCAATGCAAAATGTATTTTTGACTTCCATCGGTGTGCCGATTTATGAGATGGGAAAAGGTGCCGTGGAAGAGATAAGTGAGGCAATACTTGCAAAGCGCCCGGTTAAAAGCAGACAGTATGAAGTGTGGATTGATAAGCGTCATACAGTAAAAAGGGTAAATGATTAGTCATTTGATTTGTTGAGAATGGTTGAAATTATGCCTGAAGGGGAGCATATCAATTAAGGTTCCATTAAAAATGTTATAAAATCAACAGTATTCTTAAACAGAGCTATTTTTTTACCGGATGTCATGTCGTTTGCAATTCAAATAAATGATGCAAAAAATATTTACATGTAAAAAAATATATTGACATACTTAGATATTAATTTTATAATAAGTATTAGATAATTCACACAATTTAATATTTTACGATATTACATATAATTCAATTTACTATGTTGATTTTGTTGAAGGTAAAATGTGAATGAAAAAATCCAACAAAATATTGTAATTTATTATTAATTAAAAATTGATAATTTTATAATTTACAAAAAGATAATACCAACACATGTCGTAAATCATTGCAATATAGATGCTTTAATAACGAGCTATAATCAAATAATATTGTCAGTTTAGTTCAACATCATAAACGTAGGGATTTTTTAATGCTGTTATTGATGTTTTGTTGAACAGATTGTAATTGTCATAATTAAGACTTCAAAAAGAGCATAAAAATCCTATTGATTGAAAATAGATTTTTATGCTCTTTTTGAATCTGCTTATTTGGGCTAGTTTTACATTTTTAGATAAATTATGATTTACATCTTTACTTTACCTGTTATACTGGATGCTTTTTAATTAAACTTGTTGCATAAGAATAAAATATTACAAATAAATATAAAAATATATTTCGATGAAAGGATGACGACTATATGGACAATGATAAGGCTTTACGATTTAATCATCGCATGAGTTTAAAAAAAGTATTTAGCAAATATGGTTCATTTTATCTGTTCCTTTTACCAGCCATAATATGGTATGCAATATTTGCTTACTACCCGATGACCGGTATAATAATAGCTTTTAAAAAATACAGATATGGTTTGGGCGTATTTGGGAGCCACTGGGTTGGACTTCGATATTTTAAAGAATTTCTGGCCGATCCACATTTCTATGAGATTATCCGAAATACTGTTGTGATCAGCCTAGCAAAGCTTATAGTAAATTTTCCTGCTCCAATAATTCTAGCCCTTATGTTTAATGCAGTAAGTGCGAAAATATTTAAACGTACTATGCAGACTGTTTCATATCTTCCTCACTTTGTATCCTGGGTTGTTGTGGCAGCCATTATACAAAAATTTTTTTCACCGACTACCGGATTGATTAATGATATCAGGGTTTCAATGGACTTAAAACCCATATATTACCTTGGGCAAAAGAATCTCTTCCTTCCTTTCATAGTTCTTTCCGATATGTGGAAAGGAGTAGGGTATGGTTCAATAATATATCTTGCAGCACTGACAGGTATTGATCCGACACTTTATGAGGCTGCTGAAATAGACGGCGCAAATGGTTGGAATAAATTATGGCATATTACAATTCCAGGTATAAGCGGAACTGTAGGTATCATGTTCCTGCTCAGCGTAGGCGGATTGTTCGGGGCAAATATGGAACAGATATTGCTTTTACAGACGCCTGCTACATTTGATGTATCTGAAGTTATAGATACATATGTATTAAAACGAGGTTTGAACATGAACCAATTTGATTATGCTACGGCAGTAGGGCTCTTTAGAAGTGTCATAAGCCTTGCTCTCGTAGTTACTGCAAATTATTTATCAAAGAAATTCAGTGAAGTATCTTTGTGGTAAGAGGTGAATAAAATGAATATAGAGACGAACGTACCTAAAATAAATTCAAACAAAGGTATGAAGATTAGAAAATCACGCAGCCAAATATTAGGGAAATGCATTAATTATACATTACTTGCTTTATTAGGACTAATATTTTTGTATCCCTTCTGGTATTGCATTGTATTATCTTTTAATAATGGACTTGATGCATTAAAGGGAGGAGTATACTTCTGGCCCCGTGCCTTTACATGGGAAAATTATTTGAAAGCATTTCAAAATCCATTGATTTTTTCATCTTTCAGGATTTCCATTGAGAGGACATTACTTTCTGTCGTTTTATCTGTTTTTATGACGGCGCTTATGGCGTATGCTCTATCTCAAAGAAACCTTCCAGGCCGTTCAGGGATAATATTCTATTTTTACTTTACAACGCTTTTTTCAGGTGGACTCATTCCGACTTACATCCTGTACCGTCAGATAGGCCTGCTTAACAATTTCTGGGTTTATGTATTGCCAGGACTATATAACTTTTTCAATGCCATAGTATTAAGGACGTTTTTCTATACAATTCCTGAAAGTTTGAAAGAATCCGCCCGTATCGACGGCTGTTCGGAGATACAAATTTTCTTTAAGATAATGTTGCCTTTGTCGATGCCAGCTCTGGCCACGATAGCTTTGTTTGTAGGCGTAGGCAACTGGAATGACTGGTTTACGGGGGCTTATTTTGTTACAACTAAGCGTGAACTTTATACAGCGGCCACATTGCTCAATGATTTACTATCCCAGGCAACTTTTGAAAGCTCAACAGGCTCAACAGGCCAGAAGGCGCAAATAAATGAGGCACTTGCAGCAAGCGTAAGCAAAGCGACGACTCCAGAATCTTTGAAAATGGCATTTTTGGTAATACTCACAATCCCGATAATGTGCATATATCCTTTTCTTCAGAAATACTTTGTCAAGGGTGTAATGATTGGCTCAATTAAAGGATAAAACCTTTATTCGAGATATAAAAATAAAATATTACAAGGAGGCTTATAGTAAAAATGAAGAAAGTTGTTTCAATCTTGCTATCTATAATGCTGCTAAGTACATTTGCAGCATGCGGTGGTAAGAAAGTTAATTCAAATTCCTCGAAAACAGGCGGAGTTACTACATACATTTTTCTGAATTGCTGGAACGGCGGCGCAGCTGACTTCCCTGATGGGTGGGATAAGTCACCACTTGTTGCTGAACTGGCGAAGAAGACGGGTGTTAAATTAAAAGTGGAGACCATAACATCATCTGAAAAAGAGAAGCTTGCTACTGTTTTTGCAAGTGGAGATCTTCCTGATATCACAAATGCTCCATACTGGAGTACCGATCCAGGCGGAGAAGGTGAACTAATTAAAAATGCAGCGGTAGATGGTTTGATTCTTCCTATCAAGAAGTATATAGATAAATATCCAAATATAAAGAGAATGTATCAGGAAGGTATTGTTTCAAAAACTTATTTGGATAAGGATATTAACAATAAAGAGTACGAGGGTGAAATATATGTTATTCCGACTCAGACACCGCGTACTAAAGACGATGTAACAAACTGGGCTTATAATCTGTTTTGCAGAAAAGATATACTTGCTTCTTTGAATATAAAATCGGAGAGTATTACATCAACTCAGGCAGAATATGATCTTATGAAGAAGATCAAGGATGGGAACTTTAAGGACATAAATGGGAAACCGGTTATCGTTGGAAGCACATGGCATGATGGTTGGAACTATGCTGATTTTCTGCGTGGTTTTGGAACCGGGAATGTAACTGGTTGGTCTAAAGATTCAAGCGGAAAGCTTGTTAATGATAGATTTACCCAAAATGAAATAGACAAAGTGTTATTTATGCGCAAGCTTGTTTCTGAAGGACTTTTTGATCCTGAATGTTTCACTCAAACTGATACTCAGGCTAAAGAGAAAATCGTTACCGGACGTGTTGCGATGTTCGGGTGCCATTATCCCAATGAATATGGATTTTTGAAGGGAACACTATATAAAGATCATCCTGAGATGGAATATGTTCCGTTAGGACCAATCCTGAATGAAAAGGGAGAAGTTCCGGCACAGATATCCACAGATGGACGCAGCGGCTCGCCAGTACTTTTCTTCTCAAAGAAAATAAAGAATCCTGAAAAAGCATTGGGTTTTGTCGATTACATTAACTCAGATGAGGGATTGAAACTTGTAACATTCGGAATAGAAGGAACACATTATAAGATGGATGGAAAAGTTCCAAAGTATACCGATGAATGGAATAATATAAGAGCTACAGATGATACTAAATTCAAACTTGCAGGTTTTGGCCTGGCAGGAAATTTCGTAGGAGCTGATCCGCGTAATGGCTGGGGATGGAATCCTGATTACAGTGAAGCGGGATATGTAAATGCCCGTAAGGTTAGTCCGTTGAAGTTCATCGATTATAAAACCGCCGATGATGTCGTCAACACTTGGCCTGGTAAAAAGGCATATGATGAAAAGATGTCTACTTACAATTATGATGATGAACTCAAGAAAGCTTATCTTGCGAAAAGTGATGCCGATGCGACAAAAGTCGTTGAGGAAGTACGTAAACGCATGAAAGCTGCAGGATATGACGAAATGGTCAAGTACCTTAATGATGAGGTTGCCAAGGATCCTAAGGTTTTGAATTAACGATGCTTGATGCAACAACCTGAAAAAATAATATTAGCAAAAACAAAAAGGTCCGCTTAACAAGCGGACCTTTTTTGCGAAAATAAAGAAGGTCCAAATGTGAGAAACTTCTGTATCCATATATTGGTATGAGTCTACCTGAGGATATATCGGGAACTGGGCTGCTCAAGCATGAATCACAGTTTTAACGGCTGTTTTAATTGATCCATTAGTATTCTTCTCCTCGTTTGATTCTTACTAAATGTTAAATATGTGAAATTTATGAGAATTAAGATAACTAAATTTTAGACACAAATCGTTAAAATACAGCTAAATAAAAATAAATGTATTTAATATAAAATGTATTTGATTTCGAGAATATCTGTTAAATGAATATTCCGTTTAAAAGCTCCATGTTCGGATAGTTGGCTCCGATCAATCCGGAGAGATGTGTTCCAATCCAAACAAGTAAAGTTGGTAAATTCTTTGTGACATGTTAGTGATTAATAGTATAAATGCATTTGCACTTTATTTAGATCAATATAGTGCAGATCAATAGGTAAAGGGGGAGTGTTTTTTTGGAAAAACAAATTATGATATCAAAACCTAAGAGTTTATGGTCAAGGTTAGTAAGAGATAGGTTCCTTTATTTATTAATTGCCCCAGGAGTTATATATTTTATAATTTTTAAGATTATACCTTTAGGAGGACTGATCATATCTTTTGAGGATTATTCTCCATATAGAGGATTTTTACATAGTCAGTGGATAGGTTTAAGTAATTACATACGCTTTTTTTCAAATAAAGATTTTTTATTACTTTTGAGAAATACTCTGGTGATAAGTTTCTTGAATCTAATATTTTATTTTCCGATTCCCATAATTTTATCACTTTTATTAAATGAATTAAGAAATCAGAGATTTAAACGTATTTTACAATCGATTGTGTATTTGCCTCACTTTCTTTCATGGGTAATTGTAGTTGGAATATGCTATATATTATTTTCACAATCAAATGGGATTATCAATCAAATAATAATGGCATTTGGGCACAATAAAATTGATTTTTTACAAAATCCGCATATTTTTTGGGGAATGTTGGTTGGACAAAATATATGGAAAGAATCAGGGTATGGAACAATTGTATTTCTTGCAGCAATTTCAGGAATTGATCCACAACAATATGAAGCAGCAATTATTGATGGTGCAAGTCGCATTAAACAAATGTGGTATGTTACGTTACCAGGGATAAGAAGTACTATTATTACTCTTTTAATATTACGTATAGGCAGTATTATGAATGTTGGTTTCGAACAGGTGTTTCTTATGATGAATGGTGCTGTATCTGAAGTTGCAGATGTATTTGAGACCTATGTATATAGAGTAGGCGTACAGAATGGTCAATTTAGTTATACTACTGCGGTTGGTTTTTTTAAATCAATAGTTGGATTAGTGCTTATTTTATTTTCAAATTATATTGCCAGAAGATTTGGTGAAGAAGGTGTTTATTGATGAAGGAGAGCAAAAACGATCGTATTTTTGGTATTTTTAATATTATTCTCTTAGTTATAGCAGCACTTATAATAATTTTACCGTTTTATTATGTTGTTATTATTTCTTTTACAGATCCTACTGAATATTTAGCCAAGCAAGGCTTTGTTTTCTTTTTAAATAAACCTTCTTTAGCTTCTTATAAATATTTACTTTCTACTTCAACATTCAAAAGAGCAACTTCAGTTAATATTTTTATAACAATTATAGGAACAATGCTAAGTTTAATAGTTACAGCTGCTTTTGCCTATGGTTTATCAAGAAAGCGTTTAGTTGGTCGCAGAGTTTTACAGTTTATTGTTTTAATTACATTGATATTTGACCCTGGTATCATACCAAATTATTTGGTAGTACGTAATTTAAAACTTATAGATAACATTTGGTCTTTAATTATTCCAACGTTAACTAGTGGATGGTACATTATTTTAATGAAAAATTTTTTTGATAGTATGCCGACTGAATTAGAAGAAGCCGCGTTAATTGATGGATGTACAGATGCAGGTGTATTTTTTAAGATAATACTTCCTCTATCTGCCGCTGCATTGTCAGCTTTTGGTCTTTTCTTTGCTGTGGGTTACTGGAATACTTTTTTTAAAGCCATTTTGTATATAAATAGTCCTGAAAAATGGCCTTTACAGGTATTATTACAAAATATGTTAATCGATTCAGTGACATCTGAAGCCGGTCAAGAAGGTGGAGAAATGCCTCCTGCAGAGACTATAAAGATGGCTGCTGTAATAATATCTACATTACCTATATTATTTGTGTATCCTTTTCTTCAGAAAAACTTTACAAAGGGAATATTGATAGGCTCAGTTAAAGGATAAATAGTGTTTTCAAAAGTAATAAATTATCCTTAAATTAGGGTGTGATAGGATATCGATATCCTAATAATTATATAAGAAGGTGTATAAAAATATGAGTCTGTGATTCAAAGACCTATTATAATTCAATTAAATTTAAAAGGAGGAAATAAAAATGTTATTTAAAAAGAGAAAGTTGATTTCTACTTTTTTAATTGTTTTTCTTGTTATTTCAGTGTTGTTGGTTGAGTCTTGTGCAAAAAATAATAGCGCTAATACAAATAAGAGTGGATCAAGTCAGGAATCACCTACTGTAGTTACGATATTTACTGAATTTAACACTCCACAGCCTCCTAATTCCAACAATGCAGCCCAAAAAGAAATTGAAAAGCGTACTAATACTAAATTGAACATTATGTGGGCTTCTGCAAACAATTTCAAGCAGAAGGAAAATGTCATACTGGCATCAGGTAATATACCTGATTTAATGAAAATTGTAGATGGGAATTATGGTATTAATAATACACAGTTTATACAGATGGCAAAGCAGGGAGCTTTTTGGGACTTAGGCCCTTATCTAAAAGATTACAAAAATTTAATGCTATATCCAGAAGCAATTTATAATAAGTGCAAATTAGATGGGAAACAATATCTATTACCTTCAGTAAGGCCTTTGGAAGGTACAAGCTATTTTGCAATCAGGAAAGATTGGGTCGATAAATTAAATCTGAAAGTTCCAGAAACAATAGATGATTTATATAATGTACTTAATGCATTTAAGAATAATGATCCTGATGGCAATGGAAAAAATGATACTATTCCATGGAATGGTTGGGGCTGGTCTAGTGTAATCGATACATTTAATGCAAGTACCGGTAAATACAAAGTATCAAATGATGAATTGGTTAATACAGAATTATCGCTTGGTACAAGGCAAGGACTTGAATGGTTGGCAAAAGCATACAAAGACAAATTAATGGACGCAGATTTTTCTACTTTTAAAAAATCTCAAGCTGAAGATCTGACTAAAGGTGGTAACTGTGGAATGGGAGTCGATACTGTTGAAGGAATGTGGAGATCTACTGAGGCTTGTTTGAAAATAAATCCAAAAGCTGACTTTTTACCACTGAATTATTTAACTGGTCCTAATGGCAAATATGCACCACAAGGTAGTGGTATGAGCTGTGCATATGCAATTCCCAAAACAGTTAGTGAAAAGAAGATGAAAAGTATACTTGCTCTTATGGATTTTGGAGCATCAGATGAAGGATTTACTTTAGCATGTTGGGGTGTTAAGGATGTGGATTATACTGAAGATAGCGATGGCTTTAAGACTTTGACAGCTCAGGGTATTAAGGATAATATTGGGCAGAGTTCTTATGGCAAAATATTTGAAAAATATGATAAATATTTATGGGCATTAAGAACAGGTATGCCAAAGAGCGTTTATGAAAGGAATAAAAAGATTATTGATGTAAGGTCAACTTTAAGTATACCTGATCCTACTGTTGGCTTGGTTTCTGAAACTGGTATAAAATTAGGCTCGGAATATAATCAAAAAGCCAATGATTTAAAAACCAAGATTATTATAGGCTCTCAACCGATAGAAGCTTGGGATAAATATGTTGAACAGCTAAAATCTGATCAAGACTATTTGAAAATTGATAAAGAATATAATGATGCTTATCAAGCAAAATTAAAACAGCAATAGTTTAGATCTGATTAGACGAGTAAATATACCAAATTTCATAATTAACATTGCTCGATATATTTAATATTCAGTTTAAATTTTTTTGTAAATAATGCAGAGATTTTCCCATCTTTTTGATAAATCGGTTTTTAAAATCTAAATCAAAAGATAAGGGAAAGTCTTTTGCATGATTTTATAGCAAAGGAGATTGAAATGAATAATTCATATGATGTAAATGTAGATTTAAGTGATGATAAAAAATCCTTAAAAAAATTTTATAACGCAGTGGGTTATGCAAATACAGACTACACATATACAGAGCCAACTAAGAAAATGTATGATTATTTATCTTCTTTTAATAATCATTTTCAATATGTAAGGATGCATAATATATTGACATCACACGGTAAAGGTGATTACTATTTCCTGCATGGAATGGATTATGGGAATCCTGAAAATTATAAAAGTGATTGTGTTGTTTCGATGGACGATAATGATAATATATCATTTAACTGGGAAGTTGTTGACAAGGTTTATGATATATTAGTGGAGCATAACATGCGCCCTATTGTGGAAACTGTGTATATGCCTTATTGTCTTCAAAAAAGTCAGGAGCTACATTTTATACCTAAAGATTTAAATTTATGGTACAAAGTATTGCATGAATTCGTAATACATTTGCAAAATAGGTATGGGAAGGAAGAAGTCGAAAAATGGTATTTTGAAATATGGAATGAACCTGACGGTGAAAAATACTGGATAGATGATCCATCGACATTTTTTGCTATGTATGATTACATGGAATATGCAGTGCATTCTGTTGATCCCCTAATTAAGGTTGGTGGACCTGCGACTAAACAGTGGTCAAAAGCATATGAAATATTCACATCATTTTTAAAACATTGCTCTGATGGACTAAATTTTGCAACTGGTAAATTTGGCACCAGGATTGATTTTATTTCAGTTCACTGCAAAGGTGGCCATCCCGAATTTTATAATCCTTCATCGGATGTAATGTTTGATTCTCTTAAAATTTATCTTGATATATTAAAGAAATTTCCAAAATATGAGAATATAGAATTTTTTAATGATGAATCTGATATTGTATGGGAAGGGAATCAAGGCATAAATAAAAAAAGTTGGCTTAATTTTAGAAATACACATTATGCATCGGGTTTTACATGTAAAATGGTCAATAAATATTGCGATATCGTGGAAGATATTTACAATGTCAATCTTTCACTTGTTGTTAGTGACAATTGCCATTTACAGTGGGAAAGATTTCTATTTAGTGGCAACCGTTCTCAGTTTACGCCGCTGGTAAAATATCCTTCTGCCGATTTGTTAAAAAAGCCAATTTTTAATGCATATGTGCTTCTGAGCCATTTAGGGAATGAACGTTTGCATGCTACATGCCCGGATAAAGAATTTGGAGAAAAATTTGGTGTTCTTCCGACAATTAAAGATAATATTTTATCCATAATGTTGTGGAATTTCGAGGACGGAATAGAAGACGATATAAATGATAGAATATTGAATATTACACTTAAAGATATGCCTTTCAAGGCAAAATACAAATTAATACATTACAGAATAGACAAGGACCACAGCAATTCCTACAGTATATGGAAACTTATGGGGAGACCTGATAAGCCTTCTGTTGAACAAATAAAGAGTATAAGAGAAGGGGAAAATCTGGAGTTATATCAGCCTGTAAAAGATATTTATATTGACAAAAAAGTAAATTTTAAACTATTGATGCCCATGCATGCCGTATCGTTGCTACTCTTTGTCCCTGAAAATAGTGAAAAGCCGGAAAAGAGTACATTAATAAAATCGAAAGTTGAAAGAGGAATCAATGGTAATTTACAGGTGTTTTTAAAATGGAAGCCAAATGTTGAAGATGACTTCTTATATTATAGATTATTAAGGAGAAAAGAAGGTGAGAGTGAATTCAAAATAATAAGCGATAATACTTCATTAAATACTTCTATTTATATAGACATGGATGTAAAAGCAGGATGCTGCTATTATTATAAAATAATATCTATAAATGCATCGATGAAGGAAAGTAATCCTTCAGATGAATTTAAAATTACTATAATTTAGAAGGAAGGCATTATATAATGATAACAAAAATGGCTATGGCAAAATTGGAATTAGTAGATAAAAATACGAAAGGCTCCCAGATGGTTGCGGTGTTAAACAAACCGTATGATATATCTATACGTTATGCTAAAATTCCAGAGCCTAGTGACGATGAATTAAGAATAAAAATCAAATGGGTGGGTATTTGCGGTTCGGACCTTGAAACATATAGAGGTTTAAGATCTACGGATTTTATAACTACTCCTTCAAGGTTAGGTCATGAGGTGGCCGGCATTATCGATAAGGTAGGTTCTAAAGTAATAGGGCTAAAAAAGGGAGATAAAGTTACATGCAGGTATGTCTGGGGTGCTTTTGCACAATATATTGTTTGTAAACCATTTAATGTTAAAGTAGTACCTGATTATTTTCCATTGAAAGATGTTAGTTTAATGGAAATCCTGCCTGGTGTTATTCATGCGGCCAAATTGGGTGAGATCAATCAGACTAAAAATGTTTTAATTATGGGACAGGGCGTTAGCGGGCTTATATTAACACAGGTAATAAAGCTTTTCACCCCTAAAAACTTAGTGGTTACGGATTTATATGATAAAAAAATTAAGCTCGGTTTAAAGTATGGGGCATCAAGTGCATATAAAATTCCTAATGTCAATACGCCAACTATGGATATAGTTAAAAAAGACTTCCCAAATGGATTTGATGTTGTTATTCCATGTTTGCTTGAAGGTGATGGGATGGTTGATGCTATAGAATGTTGTTCAACATGCGGAAGAATAGTTATGTATGGTTGTATAGGTGTTTGCAATAAGCCCATTGACTTTTTTAAAGTACATAGAAAAAGACTTGAAATATATTCTACGGAACCGAGACGGGATATTGATATGAGAGAATTTTTTGAAATGGGAGTTTCGATGGTAAAGGATGGGCTTGTAAATACATCTGAAATTGTGACTCATGAATTTCCGTTGAGTAAAATTGATGAGGCTTTCAAGGTGCGAAATACCCCTGATGAAAACACCATCCATGTTCTTATTGATTGTGAAAAATAAATATCTTAATCTAGGGCATAAAATAAACTGTGTAAACTCCAAATAAGTAATATGATAAAATATCATCATTGGAGGGTGCACAGTTTATTATAATGTTACCAATATCATAACAATGAAGACATCAGTTATTGAACGATCAAAATTGTTCTATTGGGTGCGCATTTCCAGTATCCTGTACTAGTTTTTAAACTTTTGAGAGGAATGATCATTCATGTTTGATAACTTATTAAGTGTACTTTGGATTGCAAGATATGATTATGAATCAGGATGGAAGTTGAAAAACCATAAACATTCATTTTATCAAATTGTTTATATTATAGATGGTAAGGGATATTTTTTAATAAACAATAAAATATATGACATATTGCCTACAAGAGTTTTTATTATAAAACCTGGGCAAATCCATAATATAGAGAATAACAGCAAATTAATTATTAAAACTCTAGATATAAAATTTGATGTATTCGACAGCAGAATAAAAAAGATACTACAAAATATGGACAACTTTATGGGAACAGATCAATCTAAAATAAGGACTTTTTTAGAGGAAATAAAGGACGAAGGTAATACTAAAGGGGTGTTTTACAAAGAATACAGTGCGCTGTACCTGTTTTTTGCAATAGCAAATTCCTCACTTTTGCAAAGGTTTTTCCCCAGGCACTG
>JASEJN010000068.1 GCA_030016385.1 Clostridiales bacterium
CCGGGTACGCTGATGGTACTGAAGCGGTGACGCTTCGGCAGAGTAAGTCACTGCCTATATTAGCATAAAATAAAAAGATCTTGCTTTTAAAAAGCAAGATCTTTTTATTTTATGCATATTTTATGAGGCAATTAAATATTGTCAAGCCTCTCAAATAAGTTTTCCACCGAGTTATAGAGATCATTATATATATCATAATATTGCATATATAATTTATTATTTTTTGCGTCAGGTTTAAATTCTTTTACAATATTGTTGATTTTTGCTATTTCATCTTCAGGATTTGAAAAAAGGCCTATCGAATATCCTCCAAGCGCAAAAGCTCCCAGGGAGCCGGCTTCAGTTATACGTGGCACCTTTACAATTTTATTGTATACATCTGCCTTTATAGAATTCCATATATCCGCTTTTGAACCTCCGCCCATCAAATAAACATCATATACATCCATACCCATTTTAGATAAAGTATCGATGCATGCTTTTACTTCGAAAGCAACACCTTCCATTATGCTTCTACCTATGTCGCCTCTTTTATGGGAAAGATCGAGGCCAAACAGCACGCCTTTTGCATGAGGATTAAATCTCGTAGACCTTGCGCCCATAAAAAACGGAAGCAGTATTAGCTTATTTGAGCCTATGGGACTTTTGCTTATTTCATTATCTATCTCACTGTAATCCAACCTGTTTCTTTTATCATCCTTCGAGAAATATATATTGTCCCTGAACCATCTCAATATTGATCCCGTAGTTGTCATGCCCTGTTCCATAAGATATTTGTCCTTTAAGACATGAAAGGTGCATACTATCTTTTCGTCCAGCGAATCTACGTTTTTGTCTGTAACATATGATATATTTCCTGCTGTCGCAGTTGACTCCATAACGCTGTTTCCATGTATTCCCGAGCCCAGGGCCTCGAGGCATCTGTCTCCGCCACCGATTACAACGGGTGTTCCATCCTTTATGCCGGTTTGCATCGATGATTCAACGGTTATTTCCCCCGGCTTCTCATACGAATTAAATATATCTGGCATCTTAGATTCGTCTATACCGATATATTTTAAGATATTTGAACACCATTTTTTATTTTTCCTATCAAACATCATCGTGCGCGATGCGAGAGAATAATCTGTTATATATTTTCCGGTAAGTCTATAATATATATAATCCCTTGGCTGCAGTATTTTATATGTATTTTTCAATATTTCGGGTGTGTTTTGCTTCATCCATAAAATCTTTGTTGAAGTAAAATTTGGATATGGTATCATTCCGGTTGTATTATGGATATAGTCCTTTCCAAAATAACGGCTGATTTCATCGGTCTGTTTTACATTGCGCTTATCAAGCCAGCATATTGCTTTGGAAAGAGGAAGCCCTTTCGAATCAACGGCTACAAATGTTTCCCTTTGCGATGAAAGGGAAACACACAATATGCGGCATGGGCAGCCGACTTTTTCGATACATTTCCTGATAGATGATGCACATGTGTTCCACCATTCGTATGCATCCTGCTCTGCCCATCCTACATTGGGGTAATATGTTTTATATTCCTTGTTTACCTGACACTTTATACTTCCATCGAGTGTAAATAGTACGACTTTGCATGAAGTAGTTCCCAAATCACAGGTTAATATTAAATCCAGCATAAATAAAGCCTCCATCAAGTAAATTAGTAAAATCCAATATTGCTGACCAAAGTTCAAATATATCACGGGTGCACAGCAAGAAAATAAATAATATGAATTATCTGCTGCGTTCTATTTATATTATCATATAGAGAATATATATTCAATAATTTATTGTGGCTTTCTGTTGCAAATATTGACGTTTTGTTGGAATATATTTATAATTATATTGTAATGCGATTAAAGGATTGGAGGAGAATATATGGCACTTGAAAATAATATTATAAGTATTGTACACGCAATGGCTTATCCAGGCCCAGGGTCTACCAATACAGTCTCGAGAGGAGAAGCAGATGAAAATTATTTGCTAACATCTATAAAGAAAATAATCGACGATCCATATTTTGGAGCGATTGAAGTTACTTATATAAAAAATGATGCGGTTGTCAAAAAGGTAGCTGAGATCTTTAAAAATAGCAGTAAAGAAGTAATATTCAGTGCACAGCCTGTGCAACTCAGCCATACTGAAGATATGGTAGAAAAAACAGATATTTCAAGTATTGACGAAAAGCAAAGGCAAATTGCAGTAGAAAGGATGTTTAGGTTAATAGACCAGGCATACGACATAGGGGCGGAAAGCATAGCCTTTGTCAGCGGAGTAGATACGCCGGATGAAAAATTGCGGCCGATGGCTAAAAATTCTCTTGTGATGTCCATCGATCAGATGTGTAATTATAGTGATGTGGAGGGGAAAAAGCTTAATAGAAGGCCTCTGAATTTTATACTTGAATTATTTGACAGAGAAAACAAGAAGGGATTTAAAGATCAGCTTGTTGGTCCTTCATCGGAAGCTATAAAAATAGCTAGGGAAGTAAGGCATGTTTTTGGACATAGGAATTTTGGACTTATGTACGACCTCAGCCATATGCTTTTGATTAAAGATAATGATGGCAAAAGTGAGACTCCGGGTGTGTTAAAAGCATTAGCTCCATATCTTTTCCATATTCATATAGGAAACTGCGTAATAGATAAGAACGATCCATATTATGGTGATTCCCATGTGAGCATGGATTATAGAAATGGCGCTGTGAGCAAAAATATATTGAAGGAGTTTGTCAAGGCACTTGTTGAGATAGGCTATAAGGGGATTATTGGGTTTGAGGTTGCAACTGTTAAGGGCGAAGTAAGCGAATCGGTCATAAACATTCACAAGGCGTATTTTGATGATGCTAGAAACAGTGTAATTGTTAATTACGCACTTGGATCATATGCATATGTAAACAGAAAATTTATGCCGGAACAGTTATTCGATATGATAACAGATATAAGAGTTGCTAAGCCTTATGCCATTTATGATGAAGCGAAGGCAAGACGAAAAAGGGAAAACCTTACCCTTGACGGCAAACTTCTGATACTCGCATGCGATCATCCCGCAAGATGTGTGACTTCAGTGGGAGATGATCCTATAAAGATGGGGAGCAGGTTTGAATACCTCGGCAGAATACTAAGGGTATTATGCCATGAGGAAGTAGACGGCGTTATGACAACACCGGATATAATGGATGAACTATTTATAATAAGCGGCATTTTCAGAGAAAAAACAGGTAAAAGTTTTCTTGATGATAAAGTGCTGGTAGGATGCATGAACAGGTCAGGCCTTGCGGGATTCAGATACGAGATGGATGACAGGATGACGGCATATGATGCAGAGACAATTGTAAACATGAGGATGGATGCTGCGAAAATACTTTTAAGGCTTGATAAATATCGCCATAGCAAAGAGTCCATAATGACAATGGATTATTGTGCAAAAGCAATAGATGATTGCAATAAATATGATATCCCCGTTATGATAGAACCGCTGCCGGTAGAACATACGGAGGACGGCTATAAAACAAAAATGGACAAGGATTCTTTGATACAGACCATAGGTGTAGCCTCGGCCCTTGGAAACTCATCGAGAAACCACTGGATAAAAATTCCTTACGTTGAAGGATACAGCGATGTTGTGAAATCAACGACTATGCCTATTCTCATGCTCGGAGGAGCGTCTGAGGGGAGCCCTGTAAATACTCTGGAAAACTTTGAAAGGGGTATGGGAGCAGGCAGGAATGTAAGGGGAGTACTTGTAGGAAGAAATGTTTTATATCCCGGCAATGATGATCCTCAGTCCGTCGCTGTCGCAATATCGAGAATAGTGCACAAAAATTATTCAGCGCAGGAGGCAGTGAAATTTATAAGATGTAACAGGGATAATAATATCAATTTATTAAGGGATATTTTATAATTACAAGGAGGCAGTGTAATGTATATAACTGATAAAGACATTTTGAAAAAAGTTGTAGATGATGCAGTTGACAATGTAAAGATTACAGATGTTCATACTCATCTGTATCCTGGAAGTTTTAAAAATATGCTGCTTTGGGGGATTGATGATCTTCTTACATATCATTACCTTATTGCGGAATATTTCAGGTATTCGGATATCGATTATGATAAGTTCTTTGAGCTTTCAAAAACGGAGCAAGCTGATCTTATTTGGGATGAATTGTTCATAAAGCATTCGCCTGTAAGCGAGGCTCAAAGAGGTGTACTTACAGTACTAAATAAACTTGGACTTGATTTGTCGTCAAGAGATTTAAACAAATACAGAGATTATTTTAAATCATTGACTGTTCAGCAGTATATCGATAAAGTCTTTGAGCTTGCCAATATAAAAGAAGTCGTAATGACAAATGACCCGTTTAATCGCACTGAGAGCAAATTCTGGGATACTATTGGAAACAGCGATAAAAGATTTAAGGCGGCGCTCAGGATAGACCCTCTTTTAAATAACTATGACCAATCATTTAAGAGGCTGCAAGAGTTAGGGTATAAAGTAGACGGAAGTCTTGATAAAGCATCTGTCAGTGAAATAAAGAGATTTTTAAAAGAATGGGCATTAAAGATAGATGCATTATATATGGCTGTATCCCTTCCATGTGAATTCATGGTTCCTGAAGATTCAGACAGGTCTTTGATAATTGAAAATTGTGTATTGCCTGTGTGCAGGGAATTAGGTATTCCTTTTGCCATGATGATAGGAACAAAGAGGCTTGTCAATTATAAGTTAAGGCTTGCGGGGGATTCTGTCGGAAAGGCTGACATAAAGGCAGTGGAATATCTTTGCAAGAGGTATCCTGAAAATAAGTTCATGGTCACAATGCTTTCAAAGGAAAACCAACATGAACTTGCGGTCACAGCCAGAAAGTTTAGAAATCTTATGATATTCGGGTGCTGGTGGTTTTTGAATAATCCGAGCATTGTCCATGAAATTACAAGGTTCAGGATGGAGATGCTAGGGCTTTCATTTATTCCTCAGCATTCCGATGCAAGAGTTTTGGACCAGTTGATATATAAATGGTCTCATTCAAAGAAAGTCATAGCTAAAGTGCTTCTAGATAAATATGACGACATATATGATACAGGATGGAAAATAAGCGATGATGAAATAAAAAGGGATGTAGAGGACTTGTTTGGCAGGAACTTTTTGAGATTCCTGGGCAAAACAGAGAATAAATAAAATCTAAGAATCGGGAGAATACGAGATTTTTATTGCTTGTATTCTCCTTTTTCATTAAATAATGGCTGCTTGAATTCTGATTGTTTATACTGGGACTCTTCAAAAGGATATTCAGGCAGGAAAAAATTATACAGAAAAAATGCCGATGGATAAAGATATTTACCCCTTATTATTCTGAAATATTGAAGGGGTAGCAATTGAATGGGGAACAATGCCATCGGTTCGTACAATAATTGCTCAGGCATATAGAGCTTTTCCGCCGGACTTTTTTCCGGCGATAATCGCCGCATCTTTGTGCGATTATCCAATGATTTTTTTGGATATAGTATATATGCTGGATATGATAAGAAAAATACAAACAATATAGAATACATTCGATCCTCTTTAATGAAAGACTATGTACGGAGTGGATATTCATTAATATCCACTCCTGGATTAATTAGTAGGCGAAACCTCCACCGTAAGCGGTGCCATGTCCGCCAAATCCGAAGCAGCCTCCGCAAAGTATAAGCAAGAATACTATTATGATGAACAATACGCTGCTGTCGATCCTGTCTCTGTTGAATAAACTTCCGTCAAAAGCTACAGGAGCTCCATCGCAAGTTCCGTCGTCACCGCAACCTTTTCTTGTTGTTACAGGAAGATCTTTCTTGCCGAACTGCAGTACAATGACTATCAGGAGAAGCAGAGCATAAAACCATTTTATAGCTGAACCAGCTCCGCAAGAACCTGTTCCGTACCCTACTGCTCCATATCCTGCTGCGCCGTATGCTCCAGGGCCGTACATTTGCGGATAGCAGCATTCATGATGATGATGTTTTGACATAATTTTTCCTCCCTTATAATTGGGCATTGGAAATGCCATATTTGATGTACAATAATATAAAATATGTGCTATATTTATAATTTACTTAATGATATACCCTTTTCTATTCTTATAGTATGTGAATGTGGGTAATGGTGTTACAGTTTGTTATCTGTGAAATTAAGAAAGATGAAAAAAAATTATCTTTAAATTATAATAAGATTTTCCGGACAATTTGAATGCATCAAATGCGTCTGCAAAAATAGGGCAACTGCATGGGACTTTATGTTATAATAGATCTGAATTTATCAGAAAAAGCAGGTGTATTTTATGTTTCTTGCGGATTTACATATTCATTCAAAATATAGCAGGGCGACCAGCAGGGACTGCGTTCCCGAAATGCTTGAGCTGTGGGCTCGCCGGAAAGGCCTCGATCTCATCGGCACCGGGGATTTTACCCATCCGGCCTGGCGTGAGGAGTTGAAAGAAAAACTTGTTCCCGCGGAGGAGGGTCTTTATACTCTCAAGGACGAGTTTCGCATGCAGGAGGATATAGGGGATTCCCATCGGAAACCGAGGTTTATCGTCTCCGGTGAAATCAGTTCCATTTATAAAAAGAACGGCAAGGTCAGGAAGGTTCATAACCTCATACTCCTTCCAGGGCTTGAGGCCGCAGAGACATTGTCTCACAGGTTGGAAGCCATTGGCAATCTGCATTCCGACGGCAGGCCGATTCTGGGTCTTGACAGCAGGGACCTTCTTGAAATTACACTGGACGTGTGCAAGGATGCCATTTTCATCCCGGCTCATATCTGGACCCCGCATTTTTCGCTTTTTGGTGCATATTCCGGCTTTGATACCATTGAGGAATGTTTCGAGGACCTGACAGGATGCATTCATGCACTCGAAACCGGCCTTTCTTCTGACCCGCCGATGAACTGGCGACTTTCAGCCTTGGATCGCTTTACATTGGTTTCGAATTCGGATGCCCATTCGCCGGCGAATCTTGCAAGGGAGGCTAATATATTTAATACTGATTTATCATATGCGGATATTTCGCATTCGCTAGAGAGCCGGAATACAGATGAATTTCTCGGCACGATCGAATTTTTCCCGGAGGAGGGGAAATACCACTATGACGGGCATCGTCACTGCAAAGTGTGCTTGAAACCTGCAGATACAGATGCTGTTTCGGGTATATGCCCGGTATGCGGCAGACGGATTACCGTTGGAGTGCTCCACCGGGTGGAGGCCCTATCAGACCGAGAAGAGGGCTTTATACCGCCAGGGGCGAAACGTTTTGAAAGTATTATTCCCCTCCGCGAGGTGATTGCTGCCTGTATAGGATTTTCCGCTGCAAGCGGCAAGGTCAGGAAAAGGTACGATGATATGATACATACTCTGGGTCCGGAGCTTTTTATCCTTCGGGAGGCACAAATCGAAGATATCAAACTTAAAGCAGGTCCGCTGGTTGCCGAGGGTATCCGCAGACTCCGTGAAAGGAAAGTGGAAGTTCTGCCCGGGTATGATGGCGAATACGGAAAGATTAAGATTTTCGATCGAGGCGAAATCGACCGGCTCTCCGGCCAGATGCGTTTTTTTCAGGAAGAGATGAAGAAAGATTCAGTGCCTGAAAACGGTAAGAGTGTGAAAGCTAATGTATCGAAAGCCCTTGATACATCGGACAGTACGGCTGCCATGATACAGGGGAAAACATCGGATGAGATTAAAAATGTTTCTAAAGATGAATTTTCAGGATTGAACTGTGAACAGATGGAGGCTGTATCCGCTTTAGACCATGCTATCGCGGTAATCGCCGGGCCTGGAACAGGGAAAACGAGAACGCTGGTAAGCAGGATAGCCCGTCTTGTTAAGGAATGCGGCGTATCGCCAAGACAGATCACCGCTGTTACCTTTACTAACCGGGCGGCAGATGAAATGCGAGTCCGCCTTACCGCATATTTCAAAGACAGGCGAACAGTAAATGCCATGACTATCGGGACATTTCACTCCATTTGTCTGAAAATCCTGCGTGAGGGAAAAAAGAATGCAGACCTTACGGTGATCGATGAGCAGGATTCACTCTCCATAGTCGAAGATATATTAAAAAATTTCCGGGTCAAAGCTTCCCCGAGAGATGTTTTGAAGGAGATTTCCCTTGTCAAAAGCGGCGCTAAGCTGCAGGAGGATGCCGATGTCCCACCCAAGGTTTACGAGGCGTATTGCACGCATCTTGCGCAGTATGGTGTGATGGACTATGATGATATCCTTTTGAATTCGCTCGCGCTGTTTGAGGACGGAGGTATGGAAAGCAGTGAGGAGAAAAAATTTCAAAAGTCATTTTTAAACCTTCTGGTGGACGAATTTCAGGATATCAATCCCATCCAGTATCGACTTATACAGGCATGGAGCAAAAAAAGCTCCGGGATTTTTGTGATCGGAGATCCCGACCAGTCCATTTACGGGTTCCGTGGGTCGGATTCCCACTGCTTTGATCGGTTTTTTAAGGATTTTCCAGGGGCACGGCAGATCTATCTTAAAGAGAACTACCGCTCGACGCCTGAAATTATCGGATGTTCCCGATCCGTCATTGCGGGGGATAATGATGCAAAACCTTCTCTTGAGGCGCGGAAGGCCAGCGGGGCCAAAGTGCGCATTATAGAAGCAGACGGTGATTTCCCTGAAGCGATTTTTGTGGCCAAGGAGATAAATCGAATGATCGGTGGCATCGACATGCTCGAGGTCCATGATTCATTGAATTCAAAGAGAAAAAAGTTATCTGATTTGTATGTTAGAAGTTTTTCGGATATTGCTGTGTTGTATAGGACCAACCGTCAGGCAGAACTTCTGGAAGAATGCCTTTTAAAAGAAGGCATTCCATACATAGTCGCCGGACGCGGCGATTTTCTTTCCGACAGCGAAGTCCGCAAGGCAATTGCTTTTTTCCGCTTTTTGCTGGAGCCGGCCGACCTTGTTTCCTTACATTTGTGCTTGAAGGAGTGGGAAATTGGAGATCGGATACGGAGAGTTATTGAGGAATATGCCGGCTCGGATAAGAGCATTCCGTCCCTCTTAAAAATCATGGAAGAAATTCCAACCAGGATGGAGAAACTTCAAAGATTTTTGGAGTTGCTGAGCAAATATGAGCCTCTCGTCCATAGGGAAAAGCCGCAGAAGCTGATCGAAGCCTGGATTGACGATAATGGACTGCAGGATGATCGAAACATTAAGCTTTTTTCAAACATGGCTGTCATGCATGATAAAATGTCTTCCCTGCTGCAGAATTTGCTGCTTGGCCGTGAAGGCGACGTGGTTCGCAGCGGAGCAAAGAGCTATTCACCAGATGCGGTTTCCCTCATGACACTGCACGCGGCGAAAGGCCTTGAATTTCCGGTAGTGTTTATAAGCGGCGTAAGTGATGGCATAATCCCGCTGAAAAATCGCAAAGGTGACTGCGACATCGATGAAGAACGACGGCTTTTCTATGTCGGAATGACAAGGGCGAAGGAAGAACTGATCATCCTAACTTCTTCTGCGCCATCTCCATTCCTTGCGGATTTTCCTGAGGGATTCTGCTCTGAAGGCAATGCCTTTGAACGGAAGAAAGCTCCTGAGTTTGAGCAGATCAAATTTTTTTGATGATAACGTTCTTCAAATAATTTTGATTCGTAATATGAGATTATGTTATTTTGAGCATTTATTTGTTGCTCAAAATAACATAATCCAATTTATGCCTGATTTCAAATTACGAATTGAAGTTTAGATTAAACTTATTAACCGGACAGTTTGTGTTACTATAAAACAAATGACGATGCCTGTTATTGTAGGTACTAAAAACGATATCAATGTCCACTTGATGCTTTGTGTCTCTTTTCGTATCGTCAATAATGTAGTTCCACAAGGAAAATGCATAAGTGAAAACAGCATGACGCAAACTGCTGTGAGATATGTCCAGCCATGAGATACCAGAAGATTTCTTAATTCTTCCAGGCTGCTTAATTCCAATATATTTCCTGTTGCCGTATAGCTCATTATTATAATAGGAACAACAATCTCATTTGCAGGAAGTCCGAGGATAAACGCCATAAGTATATAACCGTCCAAACCAATCAGATTGGCGAAAGGCTGCAGGAAATTGGCTCCGTGGGATAATAGGCTCATATTTCCAACTTGTATATTTGCCATGAGCCAAATAATTAATCCGGCAGGAGCGGCGACTGAAATGGCACGGGTTAACACGAATAAAGTCCTGTCTAATATAGAGCGTACTATTATGCGCCCAATTTGAGGTTTACGGTATGGAGGCAATTCCAACGCAAATGAGGACGGCAAACCTTTTAAAATTGTTTTGGATAATATTCTCGACATAAGCAAGGTCATAGCAACGCCGAGTACGATAACGCAAATCATGGCAATAGTAGAGACCAATGAGTGATAGGCGCTTGATACGGCACTGCCGATGAAAATGGTAGATATAGCTATTAATGTTGGAAAGCGCCCATTACAAGGAACAAAATTATTAGTGATTATCGCAATCAAGCGTTCCCTTGGAGAGTCTATTATTCTGCATCCGATTACACCTGCCGCATTACACCCGAAACCCATACACATGGTCAGCGCCTGCTTTCCGTGAGCACAGGCTTTTTTAAAAAAATTGTCAAGGTTAAATGCGACTCTTGGCAAGTAACCTAAATCCTCTAGCAGGGTAAAAAGCGGAAAGAATATGGCCATCGGTGGCAGCATAACGGAAACAACCCATGCAAGCGTCCTGTATATGCCTAAAACAAGTACACCATGCAACCAAGCCGGAGAACCGATCCACATAAAAAAATCGGTCAAACGGTCTTCAATCCAAAACAGGAATCTTGCTATAATTTCAGAAGGGTAGTTGGCACCGGTAATAGTAAGCCAAAATACTAATCCCAACAATACAATCATAATAGGGATACCAAATAATTTTGACGTAAGTATGCTGTCGATTCTCCTATCCGTAGCGTTATATTTTTTATTCTCCAATTTAACTACATGGTTGCATATGTTTTCCGCAGTATGGACGATACTGGATACCACATTATCGCGGAATGCATCGGGGTTAATGCCATTATCAACCAAAAATTTTCTTGCGTACTTTAACTTGTTAATAATAATTTCATTTTCATTTAATTTAAAGCCTAAAAAATCATTAAGGGAGCTAAGGAGCGTTTTATCGCCATCGAGTAGTTTTAATGTCACCCATCGGCTATTTATGGTATTCCCGACAATTCCTTTTACATAAGGCTCTAAATATTCTATAGCTTTTTCAATAATATCGTCATATTTTACTTTTAGCGGAGAGGTATTTGCTTGCTTATTCGTTATTTTATAAACCGTCTCCATTAAATCATTTAAGCCTTTGTTATTCCTTGCGCTTGTTCCAATAGCAGGTACGCCAAGTCGCTTTGATAACCCATCTATGTCAATGCTTATTTTCTTTCGCTTGGCTTCATCCATAAGATTTACACATACAACTACTTTGTCGGTGATTTCAAGTGTTTGCAGCACAAGATTCAAGTTACGTTCAAGACAGGTAGCGTCTGTGACGACTACTGTTGCGTCAGGTTTTCCGAAGCATACGAAATCCCTTGCCACTTCCTCTTCAACAGAGTTTGACATAAGGGAGTAAGTCCCTGGAATATCTACGAGTATAAAATCCTTATCCCTATGCTTATAATATCCTTGTGCATTTGTTACCGTCTTGCCCGGCCAGTTTCCTGTATGCTGATTCAGGCCGGTCAAGCTGTTGAAAACGGTACTTTTCCCTACATTTGGATTCCCTGCTAATGCTATAACAAATTCGTTGTCACTATTGCGGCTCACATTAAAAGTTTCTTTTAATACATTTACTCCTGTTGACTGACATGTACAACCCATAGAATAACCTCTCTTTGCTATTTTTGATACTAATTCTCTTCAACAAATATTTTTGATGCTTCTTCGGAACGCAGAGCAATTACAGCACCCCTGATTTGATAAGCCGTTGGGTCCCCTGAAGGACTTTTCTGCATGGCTTCTACCTGGGTATCTATAATCAATCCCAAATCCAGCATTCTACGCCTGGTACTTCCGTCGGCAGTAAGTTCTTTAACTCTGGCAGCACTTCCTATCGGTAAAAGATTTAATGGAATAACTTTACTTTTCATAGATGATATACCTCCTGTAAAAGTTATGTTTATAGATTATTTTATTTTTGTTAGTCGTGGTAAAATGTTTTGCTTATGACTAATATATGTGCAATAAACTAAAAGTGTTACGCATATAATCAATTATGATGAAATATTTAGCAATCTAAAATATAAAAAGGTTGTGGTAATGATGAATGAAAATAGAGAATTTCATACGGTGAGGGGTTATCAGTTGTTAGGACAGGAAAAACGAATCCTGACATCCGCTATGGAGGATTATCTTGAAATGATTTATAGAAATAGTTTGGAAGCCGGCTCGATGCGGATAAATACGCTATCGGAGCTTTTGAATGTGCAGCCGTCATCTGCAACTAAAATGGTGCAGAAACTAACAAAAGCTGGTATGGTAGACTATCAAAAGTATGGCATTATTTTTTTGACGGAAAAGGGTAAGAGGATCGGTGAATTTTTGTATAACCGACATAATATAATAGAAACATTTTTAGAATGTATCGGCATAAGTGAAAATCCTTTCGTAGAAACTGAATTGATTGAACATCATATAAGCCCTCAAACGATTCAAAATATAAATTTGTTCAATTGTTTTATTAAAAAAAACCCGGATTTAAAAGAAAGGTTTGAAAAGTTTAAAAATTCGAGTACGGATTCAAAAGATAATTGATGCTTGCAATGTCTCCTATCCTCTATTCTATGAGAAGATTGCTGATAAATACAGCTTCATCATTATAATCAAGACATGTAAATTATGAAGTTTTAAAAAATTAAAAAGTATGGACTAATTTAAAAATGAATGATAGAATAAACAAAATAAGAATATACGGTGATAAGCTTTTTATAAATTAAAATAAAATGAGGGTGTTTTTATGCTGAAATTATCTGTCAATCATTCAAGAGACGGATTTTTAAGGGGCGGCAGGCTTTTTTTCTATCTGGCTGATACCTGTTGGAGTGCATTTACCAATGCTGCGCCTGATGAATGGGAAGAGTATCTCAACTATCGAAAAGCGCAGGATTTCAACGTACTGCAAATCAATATTCTTCCACAGTGGGACTGCTGCGTGGAGCATCCGGCAGCTCTTCCGTTTGCTATTGGTGCGGATGGAAAATACGATTATTTTAATTTAAATGAGGCTTATTTCGCCAGGGCACAGCAATTCATTCAGATGGCGGTAGAACGTGGATTTGTCCCGGCTCTTGTGGTACTTTGGAGCGATCATGTGCCAGGAACATGGGCGTCACGACGGATGCCGGATCACATTATTCCTTTTGAAGCGGTAAAACCTTATGTTTCGTACATAGCGAAAATATTCTCACGTTTTAATCCAGTTTATATTGTAAGCGGCGACACCGATTTTGAAACGGCCGAAGCTGTAAAGTATTACCTTGCGGCTCTTGAGACGATTAAAAACGTCTCCCCTGAAGCCCTCACCACGCTTCATCTGTGTGGAGCTTTCACCGATCAGCCATCAGAAATTGAAAATTCTCCAAACTTTGACTTTTACATGTACCAGTCCGGCCATGACAGAAGGAGCCAGTACCTTGCCTATGCTATGGCGGAAACTTTTTATAAAAAATCAGTCAAGCGCCCCGTTGTTAATGGAGAACCATGCTATGAAGGGCATGGATTTGGCTGTGAATACGGACGTTTTAGTTCCTTCGATGTCAGAAAAGCAGTTTGGTCGTCGCTCCTTTCCGGTGCGAAGGCCGGCGTAACTTATGGTGCCCATGGCATCTGGAGTTTCCATAAAAAAGGAAATCCATTCCCGGCAGAGGCCTATTCCAAAACTCCATTTCCATGGAAAGATGCACTTCGTCTGCCGGGAGCATGGGACGTTTCATTTGCCCGTCGCCTTTTTGAAGAATGGAAACTTTACGATCTGGAGCCTGCAGATCTTCTAATCGGTGGTTCCCCGGATATCAGGATGTCTGTTTCAAAAAGCAGGGACAAGGTTGCTATTTATATTCCTTATGCATTGAAAGTAACTATTGGAGCTGAATTCAGGGATTTCGACTGGACGCTTGTAGACTTGGCAAATCGGCGTTTTGCAAAGCCGGATGTAGTCATTTCAGAGGGAAAAACCGTTATCCCCATGTATGACGCCAACGCGGATGCACTGGTTGTCGGAAGGAGGCTGTTGTAAATCCATAATATCCGTATGCCTTACGGATTGGGGTGAAAAGAAGGAGTATTCCCTGGATGAATAACGAGCTACACTGGTGATATATTTCGTTTCAGTCTTGTTGAAGTATGAGTCTGTAATTTTTATGGAAAACATGCTATCCCTCTTTTACAAATTATGTTTAAAAAAATATAGGAGGTTTAATTACAGCTTTTTTGCAACGATTATGAAGCGGTGTTCTGTTCCCTGGATAAACCCTTTTTCCTGAATTTCCATCTGACATTCACAAAGCCTGTCAAAAGAGGTTTCAACGGAGAAGCCAGGGAATTCCCACTCAATAATTTTTGCGAAATAAACTAATGCTCCGACATCAAAAAAGCGGATGGGCGTAAATGTTTCATTGGATTCTATAATTTTAAAGCCTGCATTTTTTAATATAGCAATATTGTTGTCTAAAGTATGTGCAGGAAACAATGGAGTAAAATTCTTAATTAAACGATACGATAGATCATTGTTGTTCTTTCCGCCTACTTGCTGGGTAATAAAATATCCTCCGCTTTTCAGAATACGGTCTACTTCCGATGCATCAAATGACTCATGCCGATTGATAATAATATCAAGACTTTCATGTTGAAACGGAAGTTTGTCGTCGTCGTATGTTTGCCTGACTGTAATACCGAGCGGTTCAAGCTTTTTTTTGCAAAGCTCTACATTAGGAGGATATGCTTCCGTAACCGATGTAAGGGCATACGGATGCCTTAACGACAGCAGAAACTCACCGCCGCCTGTTCCCATATCGAGAAGCTTATCTGTGCTTTTCAAATAGTATAATACTATTTTATGATAGTCCCATGGTAAAATTTTACTTTTCCATCTTCCATTGATATGAGAAAAATCCCATCCTTTGAAAACATGATTTTCTTCGTATAGCCATTGCTCTTTCAACTCATCATAATTCATTTAACTTTACCTCTTATTTTGAAATATACCGATAATTTGAAAACAATAGATAATATTACTTCCAAATTATACCATTGCAAAAATGAAAAATCCATGTGCTGTGTCACTTTAGAGTGATAAAGATTTTTTGAAGAATATTATGGAAAGAGCAATTAGCGGAAAGGCTTTAGAGTCTGTTAACGCATGTTCAGGATTAGCAGAATCAATGTCTGAACTTAAGTGAGTTTTGATTCTGCCCTGAACGAGTTTACAGACTCTATATACTTAGAGCTTAGCGATTGTAATAATATTCTTCAAATATAAAATATGCACCCGTTACTTTAGGGCACTAAGTTTCAATCAGCCGTTTCATCGCTATCCCAATTTCCCTCAGAGTATTGCGGATCCAGTAAATCGGCTATGCCGGTAAGCAACATAATTATACCCTGAACACGATGGGGCTTAACAGCATAAACTCCTCGCTCAGCCTGATCTAACTCATAAACGATATCAGCTGCTATAAGTGGTTTAAGGTGGTGATAAACCTGTCCGGTTGAGTTAAAGTGACATTGTTCCACAAGAGAAGCTACCGTCATAGGTTTTTTTAACAGAGCAAGAAGGATGTTCAAACGATCATTGTTTCCGATGCATTGCAGTACCAATGAAGCTGATTTGTTTTCAATTAACGATAGCAAGTCATCTATGCTTACTTCATTACGGATCCAATTTGATTGTCTTCCGCCTGATGTGAATATACCGAGATAAGTGATTGCTCCCGTTATATCCTTTTCATCCGTTAATTTACAGAGACGTTCCATAAGCTGGCTGATCCTGGGGTCAGGATGCATATTTTGCATAGGGTACACTTTTTTTAATTTTCCAGTAGCTTTGTCATTACCATTCTGCTGGTTTTTTGCAAATTCCATAAAAAGTTGCCTTAAGTCATTTACCTGTTTTTTTAACTCTTCAATTTCAATATCGTAGTTTTTTCCCATATGAAACCCTCCTAATTATTTAATACGTAATATCGTAATTACATAATATCATAGCAAACTAAGTTTGTAAATACGTAATTAAGTAATTCTTCAATTCGTAATATGAAATCAGACATAAATAGGATTATGTTATTTTGAGCAACGAATGAGCATTATGAAAATTTTGATAAGTTCTTGGCTTTGCTGCCGAAGAGAATCCTTAGAGCTTTTGATTGT
>JASEJN010000069.1 GCA_030016385.1 Clostridiales bacterium
GAATCTGGCGAATGAGTGTTCAAAATAACATAAGTTCATATTACGAATCGAAGTTACGATAACTTAAACATTGACTTTTTAAAATTATATTGGAATGGAAGGAGATGCCATAATGGCAAGGGGAAAAGATGCTTTTTTTTACCACTTTAAGTCTATTGAATTAATGCCGGATATTCCGCATTTGAAAGTTCCCGATTACAAAACACTAAGCAGGGAGTTTAGAAAAACATTTGCAGATCAAAAAAGTGGCATTTTGCGGTACAGTGAAAATGGTCATCCTGTTTTCGGCGCTTATCTCCAAAGTAACAGCAATGAAATGGTTACATGGGGAATACTGGCGGTAGGAGAATGGCTATGCAGCAATAATACTGACTGGATAGCGCCTACCTATCCAGATTTTTACGACGAAAATCATGGTATTTATCTTAATTCTCCTCAAAAAACTAAAATTGAATATTGGTACTTATTTTATGTAAACACTCTTGCCGGGGCTGTTTTGCGTACTTTATATGTAAAAAATAGCCAAGCTGTACTGCGGATGGGAAGCTCAGCCGATAGCCTTTTTTCCCTTGCACAAAGAATAGATTACAATTTTAACGATCAAGGTTATGATTTTAAAATGGGAAAACCTTTTACTCATAGGGACATTTTTCGTCAGCCCGACTCTATTGCCGGATACGCCTATAATATGTTGTTTGCGGCTCTTCAAGCAGGCAGGTCCGAATATTTGGCGGAAAGCAAAAAAGCCATTCATAGATATGAAAATTTTTCCCACAATCCATGGTATGAGATACCTAACGGTAGCGCTGGAGTTTTGGCTTCCTCTTGGTTGAATGCGCATGGTTTTCCTACAGATGTAAAAAAAGCCGCTGGTTTTGTATTTGATCATGAAGAAGGTCCCCTGCAGATCGGGTGTTGGGGAAAAGAAGCTATAAACGGTTTAATGATGGGATGGCGTGGAGAATCCCGTCAGTATGCTTTAAGTTCTGCGTACAGCATGGAAACTCTTATGCCGATGCAGTTTCTGCTTCCATCAGTCAAATATTGTCCTCCACTTGCTGATGCAGTTGCTAAATATATGCTTAATGCACTTTCGTCTTTTCAGCTCTTCTTTGCCAAGGGGACAGAACCTTTATATGAAACCAAGGCGGAACTTAACGCAGCTATCCCTTATGAAAAACTTGAGAAAATAAGAGACGGGCATATGCCTGCTGCTTGCGGAGATTTTTGGGGCCATCGGTCTGTATATGGCGCTGGCTATCTAAGCTGGTTGGATGCTCTTGTAACAGAAACAACTGACAGTAACATTTACGCTTATGATTTATCTATTACAGATTGGTTGGCAGAAAGGGTATATCCCGTTTACCTCCTTCGAAATCCATATGGCAAAGCAATAAACGTAAGTTTTTTTCCATCCGATATTTGGGAAAACAAATGTCCAGAATTGTATAAGGGCAATCATTTGCAGGATGTTTGCCTCTGGAATATGCAGAACAAGCAGATCTTGTCTGAAAACGCGGAGAAGCTTTCCGTAACTCTTGTTGAAGGCGAAGCAGTCATCATTGCACTGTTACCAAAGGGGGTAAAACCAGAAAAAAAGGGAAAAATGATATGCGCAGGTAATGTGGAATTATGTGCTGAGTTTTAGCTTTTCCACATAGGGCTTGTCAAGTGAAAAAGAGAATTAGGTACAAGCTTGGCACGGATATCGCTATAGATCCAGTGGTGGGAAATGTGGAGGATAGGTTGAGAGAACTTGAAATAGAGCATATAGATGTTGCTATAGGATGTGTAGGTTTAAAAAACATGATGGAAGATGCCATCAAATATGGTTGATATAGATGATATAAATGACGTTTTGGAAAAAGATATATATAAAGGCAGAGGGAAGATAATAGTAAAGCCTTAAAAAATATATCAATATTGTGAATGTATGAGCCTTCAGGTGAGTGTAAGGGAATCCTTGTTTTAACGGGAGCAGGAAAAGCAAGCTTAAATGAGTTCCGATATACATGGTCAGGATATAATGCTGACTTTATCGCGGAAAATGTATTGGATGCCGTTAGAAATATCTAAGGATTATGGGCGGCGGAAACGATTTCGACTCCTTCGATGCCGTGTACCATTGCTTTGCCAGTTGCTTTTAATTCATAGTATTCGGTAAGTTTCCTTTCGGGATAGTCATACATGCCCTAGGAAAGCTTTTTACCCAATCTTGGGATAATAAACCAGCCCGTTATTTCTTCCCATACAACCGGAAAGATTTGCTTATCGGTTTTTTTAATTTTGATATCGGGCATAATGTCAGGTAATTTATTCATAGAAACATCTCCTTTTGTTAATTTATAATAATATTTTTCCATCGAAACTGTTGAATAGTAAATGGCGTTCTGCCTAACGGGTTCAGCCATTCATAAACTTATGATCAGGTGAATAACCTATTAATATAGTTATTTTTATATTGGAGATTATAAATGGGATACTATGTTAAAGTAGAATCTAATGTAAAAATTTATATAGAGGACCTTAATCCTGAAGGCAATAAGACAATACTGTTTCTACATGGTTGGCCTGGAAACCATAAGCTGTTTGAATATCAATTTAACCAACTCCCGAGGATGGGGTATAGATGCATTGGAATAGACACAAGGGGATTCGGCGATTCAGATAAACCCTGGAGCGGTTACAACTTTGATAGATTATCAGACGATGTCGCATGTGTAATTAATGTGCTGAAATTGCATGATATCGTACTGGCAGGACATTCAACTGGAGGAGCGATAGCCATTAGATATATGGCTCGCCATAAGAGCTATGGGGTAGCAAAGCTCGTCCTTTGTGCTGCAGTGGCACCTAGCCTTATCAAACGTCCTGATTTTCCTTATGGCCTGGACAAAGAAACTGTCCTGCAAATTATTCAAGGGACATATGCCGATCGGCCTAAAATGCTTCGGGATTTTGGCGATATGTTTTTTTATCAGCATACGACGGAGGCTTTTTTAAATTGGTTCTTCCAGTTGGGATTGCAGGCAGCAGGTTGGGCAACCGCGGCCGTCGCAAAAATGTGGATAGACGAAACATTTTTTTCTGATCTGGAAACAATAGATGTTCCGACATTGATAATTCACGGTATTCATGATAGAATTGTTCCATTTTCACTAGGTGAGATACAAGAACAAAGTATTAAAAATTCGAAACTCATACCCTTTGAATACAGCGGCCATGGGGTGTTCTATGAACAGTGTGATAAATTTAATGAAGAATTGGTTAAATTCATCGAGCAATAAAATCTTTCAGGGCTGAAAATAGTAAAAGGTGATATTTGGCTTTCCGCATGATTCCCTCTTCAGATTACAATATATTTAAATGTTGCATAAAATGATTGGGGGGATGATTATAGATGGATTTTTTTAGTTTGCTCGATTTGGTGGGTTTCCTTGATGATTTTAGGCCCATGCAGCCCAAAAGACCGTCACGGATTGAACATGGAATATATGAACTATCTGATGATCTTGACTATTATATAAACAAGGCAGTTAATTATACAAATAGAATAAGATATTCACGGTCATATTATGAAAATAGATGAGAATCATATTAAATATTCTTTAGTATTATAATGCATTCATATACAGAGATCGATAAATCCTTATGAATGCATTATTATCTGAAATTAAGATATGGCAAATCCAATAGTCTTAAGCTGCCATTTTCCGTTTTTATATACAGCTTCATATTTCGGAAGAACGGCGCCTAAACTCCCAAACCACGATATGGCTTGTATTTGGGCAACATTATTTTTGTATTTTATCAAATTGACTGATAGGATAGTTCCATTTATAGTTCTATTGGGGAATTTGCCTTCATACCATTCAATTTTCGTGTTATCATCTTTGATTTGTTCATAGCTATAAATATTCGCAGATAAATCTTTGAAGTTTTCCAAGACCCTTTCTTTAGCGGCATCGCTTAATCCCTGCAAGGTGTCTAATCTGACGGCGATAAAACCGTTCCCACCATTTTCGATCTTGAAAGCTTCTTTCATAACTGTGGTATATAATTCTACCATTTTCATTTCTTCATCGCTGATTTGCGGTTTGGCGTTTTTGAAAGCATTATTATCGTTTTTTGCTTTTGCCTCAGGCATTATGGATGTTTTCTTTGAAGCCTCGTTATCGGTTTTTTGCATTAATTGCCCGCTGCATCCGCTTAAAAATATAACGGCCGATAAGCCGATAATATGATGGTTACCAACTTCTTCATTGATCTCACTACCTTTCAGTTTCTCCTCTATTTTGACGAAGTTTATATATAAAAAGTTCTTCAATCTTTTGCATAGAAGAGTCGATACTAAATAGTGGGTTAAAAAATATTAACTTTTATGCATTTCTTCAAAAAATCTTCACATATTAATATTATTATAATATATGAAAGATGTATATAGTTTTTAATAAACTCCTTTCCGTGAGGCAAGGAGTTTATTAAGGGGATGATACCACTACCTACGGGGGGAGGGAGGAGACATATGAATGAAGAAAAGATAAAGGCGCTTCAGCTTTTAAAAACTTCCAAAGGGCAGATAGATGGAATAATAAAGATGATCGAAGATGAAAGATACTGTATCGATATATCCAACCAGATAATAGCTGCCCAGTCATTGCTCAAGAAAGCAAATATGCTTATTTTAAAGCAGCACCTTAACCATTGTGTAAAGGAAGCATTTTTAAACAATGCGGGAGAAAAGAAGGTGGATGAAATAATCGAACTGCTTTCTAAGTTGATGGGCAAGTAGGTAAAAGGAGTGATCATAGATTGACCAGCAAGATTTTAAGAATTGAAGGCATGACGTGTGCGGCTTGCGCAAGAACAATCGAGAGGGTGACAAAAAAGCTGGATGGTGTTACAGAATCAAATGTAAACTTTGCAGCCGACAAGCTGAGCATAGTATATGACTCTTCGAAAGTCCGTGTAACCGATATCAAAAGGGCAATAGAAAAGGCAGGATACAAGGCACTGGATGATGATATTTCAACCGATGCCGACAGGGAAAGAAAAGAAAGAGAGATCAAGGGGCTGTGGAATAGATTTTTAATATCTGCAATTTTTGCGGTTCCTCTCCTTTTGATTGCAATGGTTCCAATGATAGCGGAGAAAGCGGGGCTTACCCTTCCGTCCGCTATAAGTCCGATGATGCATCCTGCAGAGTTTGCAGTAATCGAGCTTATGCTTTGCATTCCTATCATTATAACAGGGAGAAAATATTTTACAACAGGTTTCAAGGCATTGTTCAGGATGAGCCCTAATATGGATTCGCTGATTGCGATAGGCACATCGGCTGCTTTTTTATATGGAATATTTGCAGTTATTGAAATACTAAACGGAAATACGGATTATAGCCTTTATTTTGAATCCGCAGGAGTTATATTGACTTTGATTACGCTTGGAAAATATTTTGAGGCCGTATCAAAGGGAAAGACGTCCGAGGCTATTAAAAAATTAATGGGGCTTGCCCCAAAAACTGCCGTTATAATTAGAGAAAATAAAGAAGTCGAAATACCTATAGAAGAAGTTGAAGCCGGTGATATAATCGTTGTAAAGCCGGGTGAAAAAATGCCCGTCGACGGCGTGGTTACGGATGGCATGACTTCAGTAGATGAATCGATGCTTACAGGAGAGAGCATTCCTGTTGAAAAGAACGTGGGAGACGATATAGTCGGCGCAAGCATAAACAAGAACGGTTCCATAAAATACAGGGCGACAAAGGTTGGAAAGGACACAGTGCTTGCCCAGATAATAAAGCTTGTTGAGGAGGCACAGGGCTCTAAAGCGCCTATTGCAAAGCTTGCAGATACGATTTCAGGTTATTTTGTGCCTGCTGTCATAGCTTTGGCTGTATTATCCGCCGCAGCCTGGTATATATCCGGCAAACCGATTGCCTTTGTAATTACGATATTCATATCGGTCCTTGTTATCGCGTGCCCATGCGCTCTTGGTCTTGCAACACCTACCGCAATAATGGTGGGTACAGGCAAGGGAGCGGAATATGGCGTGCTGATAAAAAGCGGTACGGCTCTTGAGACAGCGCACAAAATACAGACCATTGTGTTTGATAAAACAGGCACGATCACAGAAGGCGATCCAAAAGTGACGGATATAGTACCGGCAGAGGGTTTAAATAAAGACAAGCTGTTGCAGATTGCCGCATCGGCAGAGAGAGGATCTGAGCATCCTCTTGGCGAAGCCATAGTAAAAGGCGCACAAGAGCGGGGGATAGAGTTTAAAGATACTGAAAACTTTAAAGCTATTCCAGGCCATGGCATAGAGGTAACTGTGGATAATGAAAAAATACTTCTTGGGAATAAGAAGCTGATGGATGACAGATCGGTATCACTTTCAAATATTGAAAGTATTTTCCAAAGGCTTGCCAAAGAGGGAAAGACCCCTATGTATATCGCGATAAACGGTAAGATAGGCGGTGTCATAGCCGTTGCGGATACCGTCAAGGAAAACAGCAGACGTGCCATAGAAAAGCTGCACGATATGGGAATCGAAGTGGCGATGATAACGGGAGATAACAGGAGGACTGCACAGGCCATCGCAAAAGAAGTCGGGATAGACCGGACATTGGCGGAAGTTCTGCCCGAGGATAAGGCAGGCGAGGTCAAGAAAATCCAAAGTGAAGGCAAAAAGGTTGCTATGGTTGGAGACGGTATAAATGATGCTCCAGCACTTGCGCAGGCGGATATAGGCATAGCCATAGGCTCCGGTACGGATGTTGCCATGGAGTCCGCGGACATTGTGCTCATGAGAAGTGACCTTATGGATGTACCCACTGCGATAGAGCTGAGCAAAAAAACCATAAAGAATATAAAGGAAAATCTGTTCTGGGCTTTTGGGTATAATACTCTCGGAATACCCGTCGCCATGGGAGTTTTATACCTCTTTGGCGGTCCATTGCTGAATCCGATGATCGCCGCTCTTGCGATGAGCTTCAGTTCTGTATCGGTATTGACAAATGCTCTTCGATTAAAGAGTTTTAAACCTTTAAAGTAAGGTCTGCGAAGGGATCGCATAAGTTATTGTACATGACATCTGCCGGTTTTTAATCATAACCGGAGCAAATATTATATGGAGGGAAAAGTTATGAAAAAGAAAATATCAATAGAGGGAATGAGCTGCGAACATTGTGTTAAACATGTAAAAGAGGCTTTAGAGGAAATAGGCGCAAAAAAAGTTTCGGTAAGCCTTAGAAAAAAGGCGGCTGAAGCTGAAATAGGCGAAGGCATCACCGATGAAAAGATAAAGCAGGCAGTTGAAGATGCAGGATATGAGGTAGTGAATATAGAAAACAAATAGAGAGCGAATATAATTAAAGGGCAGCTTTGAAGGCTGCCCTTTAATTATATTCGACACTTGGTGTATCCAAATTTTACTGGCTTATATATTTTAATCTTATCTCATCGAGGTCTGCAGTTTTAGCGTTGTCCGTAACTTCTATTATGTGGAGTGCGGCGTTGTCTTTAACGATGGCATATCCTCCATCTTTATCTATCTTGAATTCAACATTTACGATTCCCTTTTTCCCGTTAAATTCAGTTAACGTTTCGCCGCTGTTTACATCCAGTATGGTAAATTTGCCTTCGGGATTATCAAAAGAGGTGAGGTCGATTGATAGTTTGGTTTTTATTCCCTTATTTATTACGGAGATCAAAGGTTCAAGTTCATATCCCTTACCGGCAATTTTAGCAGTTTGAAAGTTTCCCGATATCAATGCCCTGTGGATTAACCTATCTGTTTTAACATTGCTTATATCATTTCCATAAATGCTCTGTTTCTGCTGTGATGGTGACGATCCACCACCTGTACAGCAGCTCATTCCACTGCTTGGTGCCGGGATTGACGGATCAGACTTTGATGTATCCACGGAATCGATATTGTCCACAACCTTTATGACACCTCTTATCATTCCCATCCAGCAGCTGAAACTGATATCTTTATCGCCGGGGGTAAATTGTACCACGTTTTCACCCTGATTAAGCTGGACTTGTTTGTTGAGTGAGGGGATCACCACTTGCCCGTTGCATGAGTTAAGTCCCTTTCCTTCAATGACCCATTTGACAGGCACATTTTTTTGAACATAAAATCCGTTTGGAGTATAGCCTTTCTCATCGGCTGTCATGGTTATAGTCTGTACGCCATCTTTTATAACGGCTTTTGCAGTATTGCCTGATGGGGACCCGGATGCAAAAGCAACCCCCTGCTTGTTGAGATTTATGGTAGGGAGGTTAACTCCCGCGAGGGCAAGACCTCTGCTTCCCATCACAAGTCCAAGCACTACGACGAGTATTCCGCTGAACTTTAACAGCTTATTGGTATTGTTTTTACTTAGTAAACCCGATACAGCTCCGAAAGTCAACATAAGCGGAACAGTTCCAAGAGCAAAAAAGAACATGGAAAGAGCTCCTTTGAATGCGCTTCCGGTACCCAATGCAAAAAGCTGCATGGTCTGAAGGGGACCGCAAGGCATAAGCCCGTTCAACATGCCTATGAAAAAAGGAGTCTTCGGTTTTCTTTTCACGGAATACGAGGACCACGGGAGTCTGATATTGATCTTTCTGAAAAGAGAAAATCCTGACATGTTAAGTCCCATTATTATCATGAAAGCTCCTGCAATCATCTGAAGTGCAGCCTTCGTGCCAAGTGTAAGGGAAAGCAGCGAGCCAAGAGCACCCACAATCCCGCCCAGAATCGTATAAGCCGTTACCCTTCCTGCGTTATACAATAATGCAGGTCTTAAGGCATCCAGCCCGCTTGTTTTTTCTTTTGATATACTCTGGGAAAGCATTATTCCGCCGCACATGCCTACGCAGTGTATGGATGTAAGTATGCCTACGAAAAATAAAACGAGATACGATGCATTTTTAAGCTTTGAATTCATGTCAAATCCGCCTGTATTGGTTCCAAGCAGAAGAATTGCCGCCACAATTATGATTATGCCCGTTATGTTGAAAGCCTTCGAATCTTCTGTGCTGTAACCGGCCTTTTTAATGGCCTCTTTTATCATTTTCGAATCACAATAATCGGTATCGTATTCAACGATGGCACTCTGCCCGCTAAAGCTTGCCATAACCCCCTTTACGCCTTCAAGTTTTTTTATGGCCTTTTCGACTCTGGCTTCACAGGATGTGCATGTCATGTCATAGACCTTGACTTTTTCTTTTTTGATGCTCATTTTTTACCTCCATCCTCTTTCCGTGATATCTTTAAATATAAAATATACAGAAAGATACCCTGAGCATAATTTTATTTCAGTATAATATAAAATTATGGAGATTTTATAAAGATGTCATATTTAGACTTCGATTCGCAATTTGAGCTTGTGTTATTTTGGACACTTATTCGTTGCCCAAAATAACACAAGCCAATTTATGCCTGATTTCATATTACGAATCGAAGGTATTTAGAACATTTATTCAGATATTAATATATTATTTCCGGGATATCTTTATAAAAATTCCACAAAAATATTATATAATATTCTATATACACCAGAATTAGTGAATGAAGTGTCTAAAAACATCACAATATATATTGCAAATTGAAGATATATAGAATTAATTTTTTGAGGTATTGAAAAGCGAGGGTTAAAATGTTGAATAACAAAAAGATACTCGTTGTTGATGATGAGGAAAAAATTGCCGATGTGATAAAATCATATCTTGAAAAAAATGATTATGCTGTATATTGCGCATATAGCGGGAGAGAAGCCGTGAGTATGTTTCATAATTTAAATCCGGCCCTTATAATTCTGGATCTGATGCTTCCGGATATCACAGGGGAGGAAGTGTGCCGGATAGTAAGAAAAGAGTCCTCTGTTCCCATAATAATGCTTACCGCTAAAGTAGAGGAAAGCGATGTATTAAAGGGGTTTGATATAGGGGCTGACGATTATGTGACAAAGCCTTTTAGCCCGAGGGAGCTTGTTGCAAGGGTGAGAGCGCTTTTTAAGAGGATGGGGCATGATATTTCTCCAATGGCGGATACGCTTGTTTTTAACAATGGGGATATTACGGTAAACACTATGGGGCATGAAGTCAGAAAGAAAGGGAAAATAGTGAACTTGACACCCAGTGAATACAACATACTCATGGCGCTTTTTAAATATCCCAAAAGGGTGTTTACAAGGGATGAACTTATCGATATCGCGCTGGGTGAGGATTATGGCGGGATGGATAGAATAATAGATACGCATATTAAAAATTTGAGGCAGAAAATAGAAACTAATCCGAAAGAGCCCCATTATGTTATAACAGTCCATGGGGTAGGTTATAAATTTGGCGGTGAATAAAATGGGAAAAAGCCTGAAGGCAAAATTATCTTTTGATTATGCATTGATTGCATTGCTGTGCGTATTCTCAATAAGCATTCTTGCAAATTTTTTTCTCGAGAAGCAATTCTCAAACTATATAATAAAAAATCAGTATCAGAAGAATCATGACATAGTCAATTCAATAAGCAACGGGTTTCAAAGTGAGAGCAAGTGGAACATAGGCGTAATCCAAAATGTCGGCATAGATGCCATGCAGCGCGGCATGATCGTATCCGTGAAGGATAAATCCGGTAATACGATATGGGATGCCACAGAATATAACAACGGTGTTTGCAAGAGCATGATAAATCATATGTCACAAAATATGATAAAGAGATTCCCTAATTTTAAGGGAGGCTATATTGAGGAAGGATACCCCATTGTAAAAAACTCGGTTAAAATAGCAACTGTGAAGATAGGATATTACGGGCCGTTTTTTTATACGGATAACGATCTGTTTTTTCTAAAAGCGTTGAATACGATTATAATTGCCGTCGGTATTTTCTCTTTGCTATTTGCGGTGATTTTGGGTATCCTGATGGCTGCAAGGCTGAGCAAACCTATTTTAAATGTAATAAACACCACCGGAAAAATCTCCAATGGAAAATATGAGGTAAGGATAAATAAAAATTCTGATATAAAAGAAATAAATGAGCTTACGAGTGCGATAAACAGTTTGGCTGAAAGCCTCCAAAGGCATGAAATGCTCAGGAAAAGGCTTACTGCGGATATCGCCCATGAGCTTCGGACACCTATAACCACTTTGCAAAGCCATATGGAGGCCATGATAGACGGCATATGGGAACCGTCGATTGAAAGGATAAAAAGCTGTCATGAAGAAATATTGAGGCTCGGGCATCTGGTTGGCGATTTAAAGCAGCTTACAGATTATGAAAGTGAAAACATATCGCTTAATAAGTCGGATTTCAATGTATCCAGCCTTGTTGGGAACATTTTAATGAACTTCCAGGGCGAGTTTAGGAATAAAGATATAAAACTTGAAACCTGGCTGGATGAAGATATAATAATTTCAGCGGATAAGGACAAAATAGGCCAGGTAATTGTGAACATCATCTCCAATGCTATAAAGTATACAAATGAAGGGGGATTAATAAAAGTTACCGTAAGAAGCAGCGGCAATGATGCTGAAATAGTTATAGGGGACAATGGAATCGGTATTTCCAAAGCGGATTTGCCATATATATTTGAAAGGTTCTTCAGAGCCGATAAGTCAAGAAATCGAAAAACAGGGGGAGCAGGGATCGGCCTTGCGATCACGAAGGCCATTGTTGAAGCTCATAATGGAAGAATATATGCGTTGAGTGAAGAAAATAAAGGGACGGAGTTTCACGTGCTGCTGCCTAAAAACGGCGCATAATTATAGAATATATTTTTATATTTGAAGAATATTATTTCAATCGCTAAGCTCACAGTCTTTAGAGTCTGTAAACTTGTTCAGGGCAGAATCAAAACTTATCTTAGCTCAAACATGATTCTGCTTATCCTGAACATGCGTTAACAGACTCTAAAGACCTTCCGCTAATTGTTCTTTCCATAATATTCTTCAAATAATTTTGATGCACATTATAATTATGCTGATAAGACAACGGCTGCTAAGGTGCGTGGCCGATATTTCCTTAAAAACCTACGGTATTAAAGGTAGATGATTTTTTAAATGCTTTTTCCATTTCTATGACAGATTTATATTCTCCTCTTAATTTGTCAAGGCTAAAAGCCATGGACGGCGTCAAATATCCTATGAAAATCTGGCTGAAAGTCTGGATATCGCATGACAAATCGGCGGTATTGCACTCATCGATATCGATTTTCCCATTAAGGATCGTGATTTTAAGCGGTGTTTCATTCCAGGCTGCGGCAGGATCCGTTATCTTTATGCTAAAGCCGCTATTTGCACCGCTATAATTTTTCATGGCAAGGGCTGCTTTTACATCGACAACCCTGAACATCATCCCACACTGTATTTCCCTTTTAATTCTCGGATTGGGCATTATATATTGTATGCCATCGTCCATCGGCACCAAAATATTCACTTCGTTTATCTGTGCCTGATGTGAATATATGAATGACAGTAATGTGTCCATCGCATCTTTGCCATCATAGACTATCTCGTGGACGTGCATTTTCCCTTCTTTAATGGAAAAAATCATATAACCTTTGAAATTATCATTATCATAGCATACATATGTATATCTGCCATATTGATCATCCCATGGATGGCTTAGAGTCAATTCATTCCATAAGAGGCTGTCTCTTACGGCACAGCCGTTATGAGCTTTGGCAAATTTTTTATAAAGCTCGTTCATACAGGGCAGATCTTTTTCCTCATAAGCCTTCATTGTATATTTTCCCTTGAAAATTTTGAGATATTCAACGGGTATTGTATAATGCAGCATTTCGATACCTATTTCGTATCCGTATTTTCTGTAGAATTCAAAAGAAAATGGCCCTAACATGGAAACTACTTGTCCCCTGTCTTTCATTGCTGCCAGCCATTCCTTGAGCAGCAAGCCGATTTTGCCTCCGTGACGTTCTTCAGGCATAGATGAAACCAAGCCTATGCCACCCATTTTCATGGCGACTCCATCTATATATATTTCGAAAGGGAAGCATACCACCTGAGACATCAAAGTCCCGTTGTCATCATAATAACCCAGGGCATAGTCTTCTTCAACATAATCTTGAAAATACTTTTTCATAACATCTCTGGCATTGTGCATCCATGTAAAACAGTAAGTTGCAATTTCCTGCATCCTGCCATGTTCCTCTTTAGCAATATACTTTATGGGCATTAGCATCACTTCTTTCTCAATTATTTAATCCTATTATACCAGAAGTTCATAATAACATCATGCGATTTTAAATAGCTAACGGATAAAGAAATAACCTGCATGATTTTTACAGGTTATAGTAGTATAGTAGGTGCATATTCTTAAAATAATCTTTATACATCTTGTTATAGTTTTATATCCCTTATTATATCTTTTAAAATTGAAGCAGACTTCCTGAAAAGCAACTTTTCTTCCTCCGATATTGGAAGCTCAAGTATTTTTTCAACACCATGCCTGCCGACTATCGACGGAAGGCTTATGCAAACGTCATCGATTCCGTACTGACCGTTTAGCATCGATGATACAGTAAGTATCGACCGCTCATCTCTTATTATCGCCTCGACGATTCTTTTTACCGCCAGAGCCACTGCATAATATGTCGCTCCTTTTTTTTCGATGATCTCATATGCAGCTCTTCTGACTTTATTCTCTATATCGCTTTTGATATATTTATTACATGCTTCACCGCATATGCTGCAATACCTGTCAAAAGGTATGCCGGCGATATTTGTAATGCTCCAGGCCGCGAGCTCGGAGTCACCATGTTCTCCTATCATATATCCGTGTATGCTTCTTGCGTCTATATTGCAGTGAAGGCTTAAAAGATACCTGAGCCTTGAACTGTCCAGAAGAGTACCTGAGCTTATTACCCTGCCAAATGGAAGATTCGATATCTTCTGTGTGACATAGGCCAGTATATCCACGGGATTTGTCACGATTAAATATACTGCATCCTGATTTATCTTTAAAAGTTTTGGTATCATCTGTTTGAAAATCTCGGCGTTTTTATGAGCCAGATCAAGCCTTGTTTCGCCGGGTTTAGAATTTGCACCGGCCGATACGATTATAATATCAGAACCTTTGCAGTCATCATAATCCCCCGAGTAAACATTTACGGAATTTATAAGCGGTATACCATGGCTTATGTCGAGAGCATCGCCTTCTGCTTTAGACTTGTTTAAATCTATAAGCACAATTTCATCTACTGTTCCGCTTGCCGCAAGGGTATATGCCGTCGTTGCGCCGACAAAACCCGAGCCCACTATGCTAACCTTATTCATATGTATACCTCCGGATAAAAAAATACAATAGTATTATTACCAATTTTATTATATTATAACATGGTTGCTAAAATATGTACAGGAGCGGGCATGAAGGCACAACCTGCCCGTTCCTGAATCTTTAACAGCTGTAGCCTGTACCTGGCCAGCATCCTCCGCATAAAACGAGGAGGAATACGATTATTATAAATAATACACTGTTATCGATTAGTTGAAAATTTTGGCGATCTGTCATACAATCGGTGCCTTCAGTCAGGTTTTCGCAGCTATCGCATGGATTCACGCCTGTTTGGGCTGTGCTAACCGGTTTGGAATTTCTGCCAAATTGAAGCACGATCACGATGAGAATCAGAAGAGCATATATCCATCTGACGCCCCAATTTGTTCCGCCGCCGTAGCCGCCGTAACCTGCATATCCCGTACCATAGCCCGTAAATCCCGTACCATAAGCTGGATAACCGTAAGGCATATCTTTTCCTCCCTCCTTATCGGGCGTTGGAAATCCGTAACATGTCTATTCTAATTTTATATTATGTTAAAATACCGATGGTTGTTACAGAAAAAAGCATCTTCCAGTTATCCGAAGACGCTTTTTTGTAGGTAAATATGATTTAAAACAGTTTTGATATAAATTCTATTATGTTTCTGAAAAAAGCCCTTATGAAACTTGCTTTTTTTACCTGATTTACAGCGATTACAGGTACTTTTTCCCTATATGCAGGTATCAGGTAGCCATATTTGGAGGCGCCTTTATAATCAATAGTAAGATAACCTACAGTCTGGCCTTTTGAAAGAGGTGCTATTAACTTGCCGTTTTGATATACTGTATTTTCAAAGGTGTATGTAGGTTTGAACATATTATCTTCTCCCTTTTTTAAAACAACCGAGAGGGGGGACTTTGTTGCGACTTCAGCATAATTATCCTTTCCATTTTTTACAGGCAGCTTGGACTGGCCCTGTATTTTATACCCTGCAGGGAAAAGGTCCTTTTTCTCATAATTGCTGAAAACGTAGTCAAGTATTTTTTTTGTTTCTATAAATCTGCTCTGCTTGTAATTTAAAGTTGTTTTCATTATAACAGATATAAATCTCATGTTATTTCTCATCGCAGTACACGTAAATGATATCCCGCCAAGGTCCGTCGATCCTGTCTTAAGACCGTCAACGCCTTTATAATCCAGCACGGGGTACTCTGTCCCCGGGATCATCCAATTCCAGTTATCCATTACTATTGCATCCTTCGTTCCTTCTTTGAATATCTTCCTCGGGATGCTTGCAGTCTTTAAAACATCGGGATAATCATGCAAAAGGTTGAATGCAAGCATCGCAACTGAGCGTGGAGACATTGTATTTTCATCATTTTTCCCTCCTGCAGGATGCTTTCCCTTTAAGTCTGCATTGTTAAGGCCGGTACTGTTTACAAATTTACAGTTTTTGAGACCCATACTTGCGGCCTTATCATTCATCATTTTCACAAAGTTCGCTTCGGAGCCTGCGATCAGCTCGGCAAGGGCAATGGTTGAACCGTTTGCAGAATATATAGCCATAGACTCATATAATTCTCTTACCGAATATTGTTCGTCCTTTTTCAACGGAACATTTGAAAGGGAATTATCCTGTGAAACCATATATACATAATCGCTTATGGATACTTTTTGGTCCCATTTTATTTTGCCGTTTTTAATGCTTTCATTCACAAGATACTCCGTCATCATTTTTGTCATGCTTGCAGGGTGCAGGGGTTCATCTGCGTTCTTTTCATATAATATCCTGCCGCTTGAGTAGTCGACCAATATTACTCCTTCAGCATTGACGTTTGCAAGATCGTTGGTAGTTGCTTTTGCAAAGGTATATGTACAATTGAATACAATAAAAATTGTTATGAATAAACAGCTGACACATTTTTTCAATATTTTTTTCATATTTCACAGCACCTCAATTTTGATAGTTTCTTTTTCCAATATACTTCAATGTTGCCATTCTTTCAAGTGGTTATTACAGGAATCTTCAATTCGCAATATGAGTTTATGTTATTTTGAACACTCATTCGGCAGATTCA
>JASEJN010000070.1 GCA_030016385.1 Clostridiales bacterium
GTTTTTCATTCGCAATTTTTACCAGTAAAAAAGCTAGCACAACGAGTTAATTTAAGAAGGAAAAGAGCATAACTATCTTGGGACATTTCCCGATTCCAATTACTTCTTAACACTGTTTATTAGCTCGATTATCTCCTTTGCAATAATTTCAGGATGGTATTGGTGGATATAATGTCTGGAATCGTTTACGACAACCTGCTTGCTGGTTTTAGACCAATTCAGCAAATCATCCTGGCTAGATAACCAGGCTTTGCTCGCCTTGCCGAAGTCCCCTGATGTTATAACCGTCAACGGTATATTGTTAATCTTTCCACCCTTGATTACCTCTCTGGCATTTTCCTGGCTTCTTCTCATCTCATCAGTAATATTTTTATTATTGGCTTTAAGAAGTGTGGCCGTCTCATCGATTTTTTTAAGATTCTCAGGTAAGAGCTTCAGCCCGTTTCTCTCGGAATTTAAAAAATCTGCGAACCCATCTATTTTATATAATAGCCTTGCAATACCGAAGTTTATCAACTGCCTTTGAAAACTGCTGATAAATGTTACCGGTTTCGTTTTTGCATAAAACTCCGGATTCCCTCCATCAATTAAAACGATGCCTTTGACCTCATCTGGATAACGCTCGGCATACCGTATGCACTCAAGAGATGCAAGAGAATGTCCGGCAAAGATATAAGGTGGCTTTGCGTCTACTTTTGCCAGTAGTCTGTGAATTTCGTCTATCATCACATCTATATATCTTTTTTGATCGGTAACATCGCTATATCCATATCCGAATTTATCATAAACTATAAATTTTGCATGTTCCGCTATCTTGTCATACAAAGGATAGAAATCCACAAAAGGATTTACGGTTCCCCATCCTGCGGCAAAAACAACGGTGGCATTGCCGGTTCCGCCTTCATACAGATGCATCTTTTTATTATCAATATAGTAAAATTCACCAACAGGTATATATTTTCGGACATCCGAACGCATACCAATAGTTTGATATATATAGCCTGCCGTTAATATAACAACTATTATAATTAAGGCCAGCGCAATTCGCCTGAATTTTTTAATTCTCTCCATTATATTCTGCTCCCCGTCAAACCATTTTTTTAAGTATATCACATAACAGCGTGAAAAATCAGCATTTCCCGTAATTTAATCTATATCCAACGGTAATATTACTAATTTTTCCTTCCTTACTTCAATTCATAATATAAATCAGGCATAAATAGGATTATGTTATTTTGAGCGACGAATGAGCATTATGAAAGTTTTGATAAGTTCTTGGCTTTGCTGCCGCAAAGAATCCTTAGAGCTTTTGAATGTCTGAGTGAAACGAGTTTCAAAAACTCTTGGATTCTTAAGGCTGTGGGCTTTAGAACTTACAAAACTTGAATCTGGCAAATGAGTGTTCAAAATAACACAAGTTCAAATTACGAATCGAAGCCTTCCTTAATCACCTCTTTAACATTTTCCTGTCTCCTTTCCTTGACAGAGAACGGAATACTACATAAAATCATAATAGAAAGGGACTGATGATATGGATATCATAAAAACATTTGGCGGCATGATAGAAAACATGGTACCGAAAAATCCCATGGGGGCAAGACGGCTGCTCCTTATGGGTTACCGGGCTCAGCGGCTGGCGCTGTCCGCTTTGGCAGGTAAAAAGCTGCCGCCATCCAAAAGATATGTTGCACGTGCAGTTATGGACGTAATAATCCGTGCGCTGGCACATCCCGAAAATGCAGCGATGGTCAGCATGTTTACGCCCTGTGAGCCCCTATCGGTTGCAGGAATCACGCCATATTCAATTGAAACGCTGTCCGGATATCTTTCGGGAACAGAATGTGAAAAAGTATTTTTAGATCATACCGCCGGTGAAGGTATTCCGGAAACCATGTGTTCATTCCACAGGATATTCATCGGCGCCGCCGACACCGGCCTTATGCCAAAGCCTAAGTTTATGGTCTATACGAACGTCGCCTGTGATGGGAACATGATAACATTTCCGTATCTCAGCCATAAATACGGCATTCCTAGTTACTTTATAGACGTTCCTTACGAAAAAAGCGAGGATGCGGTACAAAACGTGGCCAAACAGCTCAAGGAAATGTCTGCCTTTGTTGGCGATATGACAGGCAGGCCCGTCACGGAAGATGCTTTGCGCGAAGCGGTGGGACGCAGCGCACGGACCGTTTCAAACTACATAAATTATCTTGGATATCAAAAAGAGCGCCGCTTGCCCGGCGATCTTACCAGCGAGATGTACGCCGTTTTTATGAACCATATACTCCTTGGAACCAAAGAGTCGGAAAAATACAGCAGGATGCTGCTTGATGATATCAAGAAAGCGCCTATAAACAGCGGACTGCGTTTGTTGTGGCTGCACCTGGTTCCATACATGCAGCCCTCTGTCAAAAAGTTACTAAACTTTAACGGCAAGGCATTCATCACGACCTGCGACCTTGCGTATGAAAGCATGATACCCATGGATGAATCCAGACCTTATGAAGCGATGGCGCGGCGAATGGTATATTCATGCTACAACGGCAATCCTAAAGGACGAATCCTTCAAGCGATAAATATGGCCAAGCGTACAGGTGCAGACGGTGCAGTAATTTTTGCACACTGGGGATGCAAAGCGACTATTGGCGCGGCTCAAATAATAAAAAAAGCACTGGAAAATGAAGGGCTGCCTACGCTGATTTTAGACGGCGACGGCTGTGATCCGTCGAATAGCAGCGACGGCCAGATCGCAACCCGCTTGGGAGCGTTTCTTGAAATGTTGGGGGGAAAAAGCAAATGATGCATTATGTATGTAAATATACTCCTGTAGAACTGTTTGCAGGTTTTGGAGAAAAGTATACCGTACTGGACGATATGCCGGATAACTTTGACTTGTCCGACAGAATAGCCCATCCCAATCTGTGCGGATTCGGAAAGTCCGTTATTCAGTCGGCCCTCTCCAAGGGCATCGACAAACTGGTGCTGGTGAATTGCTGCGATACCATGCGCCGTGTATACGACATTATTAAGGACAGTGGAACCTGCAGTTTTTTATACATGATCGATCTTCCGCATAAATGCGGATACTGTCAGAAAGAGGCCTTTACAGAAAGCCTGCTGCATTTAAAATCTGCCTACGAAAAGTATACGGGGAAACAGTTTGACCGGAATGCGTTTAAATCGGCTTTTCCCCCGCTGCAGAGAGTGTCCGGACCGTATGTAGGTATTCTCGGCGCACGCGTTGGGCGCGAAATTGAAGCGATGATTAAGAAGAGTATTCCATTTCCAGTCAGGAACCTCACCTGCATCGGCAATCGCAGTCTGTCGATGGATATTAATGCCCTGGAAAATGTCCCTGATGAAAAGCAACTGTTCATGATATATGCGGACGCTTTGCTGTCACAGCTTCCATGCCGACGCATGAATGACAGCACCGCCAGAAGATGCCTGTATGCCGATCCAAACCTTCGCGGTGTGATTTACCATACCATAAAATTTTGCGACTATTACGGTTTTGAATACTCCGAGATCAAAGACAAACTTACAGTACCAATACTTAAATTGGAAACGGATTATACACGCCAGAGTGAAGGGCAGCTTCAAACACGGATCGAGGCATTCTCTGAAACACTCTCAGGTCTTGAAAATAAAAAGGCAAAAAAAAGGAGCTCAATAAAGGAGCATTTCGTTGCAGGAATCGACAGCGGGTCTGCCAGCACAGACATTGTAATTATGGATCAAAATAAGAATATCGTTGCTTCTGTCATCACGCCTACAGGCGGCAGCGCCCAGTCCAGCGCAGGAAAAAGTCTCGATGAAGCGCTGCATAAGGCAGGCATCGACCGTTCCTCCATTTCCCGTATCGTAACGACCGGATATGGCCGGTCATATATCAGCGGCAGCGACGAGAGCATCACGGAGATCACCTGCCACGCAAAGGGTGCTCATTACCTCAATCCGGCAGTGCGCACCGTCATCGACATCGGCGGTCAGGACAGCAAAGTCATACGGATAGATGAAACCGGCGCAGTCAGAAACTTTGTAATGAATGACAAATGCGCGGCTGGTACCGGCAGGTTTCTTGAAATGATGGCGCGGGCGCTGGGACTTTCGCTTGAGGAAATGAGCACACTGGGATTGAATTGGAAGGAGGACATTATAATTACCAGCATGTGCACCGTCTTTGCAGAATCCGAAGTGGTGTCGCTGGTGGCTCAGAATAAAGCCGTGCCGGATATCATCCATGGCCTTAACAATTCAGTTGCCGCAAAGGTCTCAACGCTTGTAAACCGTCTCGGCCTCAAGGAAGATTTTATGATGACCGGCGGCGTGGCAAAAAATACGGGTGTTGTCCACGCCATTGAAGACAAATTGGGCATCAAACTGTACATCTGTAAAGAGGCACAGCTTTGCGGCGCACTGGGAGCAGCGCTATTCGCCCTTGAATAAACCGACTTTTAATAATTCTACCTGCTGCTTTCAAATATCAAGTTATTAAGCTCTGCTTTAATCTCTCTCCAATCAGGCATGAACTGGTCCATATATGCACGAAATCTTTCATTATGGTGCTTTTCAAGCAAATGGGCCATTTCATGAACAACAATATATTCTAAACATCTCGGATTCTTCTTTGCCAATTCCAGATTAATCCAGATTCGTTTTGCATAAGGATTGCAGGTGCCCCATTTGGTTTTCATCAGCTTGACTCCCCAGGAGTTTACATTTACACCCATCTTTCTTTCCCATTTTGCTATTAAATCAGGTATTTTATCTTTAAGCCGGCTTCGATACCATTCCATCATTACTTTTTCACGTTGTTCTACAGTACTTCCATCACGAACGTACAAATCAATCTGCCTGTTTTGGCTTGTTTCAACCCTTTGCTTTTTATTCGTATATACAACATTCAGTAAATAACGCACACCTTCATAGTAATGGCTTTCACCTGATACAAATTCCCTTTTGGATTGCCTTTCTTGCTCCCGGTACCTGGAGCGTTGTTTTTTAATCCATGCCAATTTAGAAATCGCAAAAATTCTTATGGTTTCATCATCCATCATTATAGGCGCAGCAATCCGTACTCTGCCATAAGGCGGATGCACGGATAAGTACAAATTTTTTATATTTTTTTTAATTATTTCAATTTGGATATCTTCAATCGTTATACTGTTCATATCAATACTCCACAATATTCATTGAATCTGTTCAAACATTCTTTGTGCATAATCTTTGATATCAGTAGGAGAGAGCATCTCATATTTCTCTTTTTACTGTAGAAAAATATGCCCCAATTAAATCTTTACTAATTATTTTATCAGAAATCACATCAATATGCACCAATAGTAATAATTGCGGTATAATACATATGCCCAACAAGCGTTTTGTAGTCTCTGACAATTTATCCAAGTTTGCAATAATTAAATCTACAAGGTCTTTTCCATCCATTACTACAATATCCTTCGATTCGTAATTTGAGCTTATGTTATTTTGAACACTCATTCGCCAAATTCAAGTTTTGTAAATTCTAAGTAAACACTGATTAAATGCATATTTGTAACATAACATAAAAGAATTAAAGAAAACTTTTACAGAAAATTACTGAAAGGTTTAAAACCTTCCGGTTTGTCCCACGACTAATAACCTCTGCACCATCCGGACTGACCCAACATGTAGAGGGTTCGCACTAGCACACAAAATGTACCGACCCCCAAAAGTTAGACCTAAAAATCTAATAATTGGATGTCGGTTTTCTATTGGCAAAATACAATTTTGAATTTAAGGAAAAAATAGTACAAGCATATCTTAATGGTGAAGGGGGGTATCCCTATGTGTTAGCATAGTTGTCAGCGACATGATTTCATCTCCGATCGCAATATTGCTTTTCATAAAAAAGCGCTACTTATTTTTCAGAAACGATTTTCTCAATGGCATTTTGCAGATACGATATGATCCTTTTTCGTTCGGCCTTAAAATCATTTTCCGAAACAAATGCGACCGGATGGCAAATTGTAATATTCCTTTTTTCTTTGTCGACAAATATCGGATAAAACAAAAGCTCCTTGCACGTGTCTCTGTGGTACAATTTCGCGAGATGGATAAAACCGCTCTGAAGACCACCCATAAGTTTCGTACTACCCTGATTTAAGTCAGTCAAAAAAATAGCAAGATTGCTTCCATCCTTCAGTGCTGCAACGCTCTGCTCGAAGGTTTCCCTAATTTTCTTTTTCCCTTTGTAGACAGGAACAGCCTCCGCTGACCGAAGCACACGAATACATAAGGGCTCTATAGCGGTTGCAAGCCATCCGCTAAAAGGCCTTTTCCATTTCAGTTCCTTCTTTACAAAATCCTGCTCCAAATACTTCCGGCACAGCTTTTTCGTAACGACCTGATAAGTAACCCATGGCCTGAAAGAAAACGGAAAGAAAAGCTCCATGACGATGGGCGCATAAGATCCAATATGATTGCAGACAAAGACTGCGGCTGAGCCTTTCTGCACATTTTCAACCCCTCTTACATAATGGACGGGACAGAAGAAACGTGCCATCCGCTTCAGCGCCTTAAAAACAATATGCTTTCTTGTTTTTCCCCATTGTAGCCCCACAATCAAACACCCCCAGTCAGCACTGATCTGTGGCTAGCTAATAGAAGAATTATTATATGTTATATTATAAGCAAATCGCTTTGTCAATGGCTAACGGAGAAGGCACTTCTGCCCTTTACAAACTGATCTTGCCGATAAGAACGCCTTCCTGCAAAAGCAGCAAGGCGCTATCACCTAAAAGAATATCCAATTCGTTTTGCCGCGAACAGCTGGTTGTAACAAAATTTTCAATATCCTCTTCCATATTGTCTGATTGCCCTTTAACAAGCCTCACTATAAAACCAACTCTCCCGGTTTATAGCCGTCAGGCAATTCTTCTTCATTTAAAAATTTGAAATTGTCATCACGCAGTATCGATAAAAATACTCCGTATGGTATCCTGTAAAACTCACAGCCATAATCACTGGATCCGAACCATCTGCCCTCTTTGCTGCCCAAATTCAAGTCTCTGGCAAACTTTGTATGGTTTGAGCAATCATGAACTGCTAAATCCCAGTTTTCTTCATCGGCTATTTTCATGAATTTCAAAGTTAATTCCCTGCTCCAAATCGGAGAAATATAGCCTAGTCTTGCAATATACATGTCTTCTCCATCATAATTGTATATGTTATTCTCATTCAAATGTAATTCTGCGCAATTTATAAAATCGAGTTTTGTGTCCAGAATTGCTTGCTTTTTCTTAAAAAATGCTTTGAAAAACTCAGGAGTCATTGGAGTTTCAATACCTACACTTTTAATATATTTTTTCGCTATTCCAATATTTTCAATAACTTTGTCCGAACAATCGGAAGCACCCAGATTGAAACGTATCTCGTCAAGACCGGCTTCACCTAATGCTTTCAATGTCTCTTCCGTAGCCAGAGTTCCATTTGTATATAGATGTTGATAAATTTGAGCATCCCTGAATTTCTTTATTACCGAATAGTATTTTTCAATTTCCATGAATGGCTCTAAATAAACGTAGGAAACGCCAGTAGGTTTCTGTTGGATGGAAAGAAGTAAATCAATATCCTTCTCATAAAATTTTGTGCCCCCAATTTCCCACATACCTTCGCCGATTGGGGGAATATCCTCCATTTCCCCATAATTATAACAGAATTTACACTCCAAGTTACATTTGTTCGTCTTCCTGATTGCACCCAAACCGGTTCCAAACAGGCAAGAACGACATCCCTTGGGGAATTTGTTTTCATTTCCCACAAAATAAGTTCTATTATCCAAAGTTTTCAAGCCTCTAATTTCCGACATTAACATATTATTTCTATGATCGACCGCTGCCTCAATTTGAGCAAAAGTAGAGTAAACGATCTCTTGTTGTTTTGTCATAAGTTCCTCATCTTCTGGCAACGTTGAAAAAAATTCAAACCATATCAATGCATCTTTCTTTGAAATCTTCACAATTTATCCTCCCCTGATTAATCTTCCTAAAGATTCAATTCAAATCTTCTTGCTGTGCTTTTAATGTAAGTGCCATCTCCGCATGCAATATTTCAGAATAAAAGCAATATATTTTTTCAGCTCCATTTTTCATATCGACATTCTAAGTGGCCACCCTCTTTTTCGTGTAAGGACATATTTAAGTTTGCTCCAAAAACATTCCATAGGAGCATTGTCAAATAAGGCCGATGATTTAAAGAAACTCACAAATCGCTTTATTTACTGCGTCGGGATTATCCTGATTGGAGTTGTGCCCGGCGCCATGGATCATTCGCAGTATACAGTTAGGGTCGCTCTCAGCCCAGGGGGCTGCAATCTTTCGAATGTTCCCCGACCTGTCGTCTGTTCCGCAAAGGAGCAATACAGGCTTTGGAAATCGGTATGCTTCATCCTCATGTAGGCATGCTACAAGGCTCATTATCACTTCAATAAAATCGGACCTCTTCATTCGGGCGAAACAGTCCCGAACGTATTGCTTTACTGCTTCTGTGTTTCCGCATGCATCGGCGCTTTGACGTATCAATGTTTTCCATGGATAGCAGTAAAAAATAGGCTTTGTCAGTTTCAACGTTAGTTTTTCCATAGCCGTCAGCCTGCCTGTGTTTTTTGTGCAATCTATCAATACGAGTTTTGAAACCATCTCCGGCTTGCGGTATAAAATTTCCTGTGCGAGGTTCCCGCCCATGGACTGACCGATCAGGATCGCATTGGAAATCTTATATATCTCACAGAGTTTGAAAAAATCATCGATCATGTCTTCAAAAGTAAACCTTTTATTTTGTGGCAACCGCGACAATCCGTGACCGCGAGCGTCCCATAGCAGCAAATTATAACGGCTATCGAAAGCCGAAATCTGTGGTCCAAACATCCTGTGATCGCAGCCTGCACCGTGCAGAAAAATAACGTAATTCGGTGTATCAGCGGCTCTATGCCAGTAGTGTATTCTACATCCTTTGTTTTCAAATGTCTTATGCTCTAAATCCATCATCGATCCTCCTTTTTGCTTTACCTTGCCGTTTTAATTGACAGATACATATTCATTGCCTTCTATATAAAATCTCCAAGGGTAGTCCCTTGCTTCCTCAGCATAGTCAACTCCTACACGTTTTGTTGTTACTATACTTAAATTCTCACTTTTGCCTTTCTCAACATATACTTCATCGCCACACAAATCCATGCCGTTGAAACTTCTATCTATTGATAACGCACAACATAGTTTCCCAGGTCCGTTGGTGAGACCTCTGCGTTGGCTTTTTGTCAACTGTTCGTATGACCTTCCAAATCTCCTTTGCGCCATCAATTCAATGTAGAGCCTTATCGGCAAAGTGTTTTCTGTTAAACAGTTTTAATTTCTATAATCAATATATCCCTCTCGTTATTATTCTAAATGACAGGGTATTCATAAGCGACTACTCCTTCAACCTGGACAAAGCCTTCCTTTAAATAAAGTTCCTTTGCTCTTTCATTATCTGCATTGACACAAAGCATTACCTTTTTATATTTCTTTTTTTGTGCAAAGTCAAGCGCAGCCCTTAATAACTGCCTTCCCAAACCTTTACCTTGATATGCAGGCAGAATGGCTAAAGGGCCAATATTCATGGCTGGCTCCCCTTCATAATTATCGTCCGCTCCTCCGACAACACCCACAGGATTGTTGTTATGCATCAAAAATAGTAGGCCTCCCTCCAGATATTCTGAACCAAGCACCCGCTTGCGTAGCATTTCCGGAGTGATGGGAGTAGAATTTCCCCTTAGGTTTGAAAAGGCTGTATTCCTTATATAGCACCAATGATCTTCATCTTTATCAGGTTGAAATTCTCTGATAGAATACCCGTCCGGCAAATTCATAACCTGCGGCTCCGTAATTTCTTTGGCCAAGAGATATACATATCTGTCAACTGTAAAATGAAGGCTTTTTATACTATCTGAAAGCTCGCTGTTTGTAAGCGGAACAAACAAAAATACCTTGTCGATTTCTTTTATTTCTCTAATAACTTTCGATAACAAGATATAATAAGTATTCAGATCCTTATCTTCAGAATAAAAAATACGAAAACGTCCGCTCCTTCCTTTTCTATGGTAATCATCCACTATAAGGGAGGCTGCCGCTATTATATTACCGTCTTTTTTCACGATAAATGTGGGGCTTTCCTCATCAGGAACAAAATTCTTAAGATCCTCGTCATTTAAAAATGAATCGTCCACCTTATTTCTATGTTTCAAACAAAACGCTATAAAATTCGCTTTATCATTACGTAGTAATTTTTCTGCCTGCATGTAAAAACCTCTTTTCTTCTATCTATGATAACTATTAGTAAAAATTACAAATCAAATCATTAAGCTATTTTTAAAATTTTTTATCCTTAAAACAGCTTTTAAAGACTCCATCACACTCAAAAATATCATCATTCAATGTTTCAAATGCAATCTTGTCAACTGTTCGTGGGAGCAAGCCAATGTATCGTGCAGATTTATGTCCTGGCATCTTCGGTGGCTTAGGTAACATTTACCCTCATCTTCTCAAAATTTTCTCCATTGGCCTGCCTTTTGCCAATTCGTCCACCAGTTTGTCAAGCCAACGGATTTTCTGCATAAAAGGATCTTCGATTTCCTCTACGCGAACGCCGCAGACTACTCCCTTGATTTTATGGGCATTGGGGTTGGTTTGCGGAGCTTCGGCAAAGAAAATCTCGAAATCAACCCCTTTCTCGATTTGCGCATGCAAGCCCTGCTCGTCATAGCCCGTCAACCAACAAGTGACTGTATCAACTTCTTCTTTCGCGCGACCTTTTTTCTCTGCTTTTTGGACATACATAGGGTAGACTTTTGAAAAAGCAGTCGCAAATATTCTCGGTTTCATAAAGTTTTCTCTCCCCATTCTTTTTAGTCTTGCCCCCTCTCAATCAATATCAGTACAACCTTCAAGGCGACGATTCGCCGTTCAAGAAGAGTCTGCTGTGACTTACCCAGTTTTGTGGCATCCATCTTGTGCGGCAATGTATTCGTCAATGCTATTTGGCTTTACGCAAAAATGGTCTTGTTCCGTATTTTTAAATTCACGACCGCATTTCGGGTATTTCCACATTTCACCCACGCTCCTTGTTATCGTATCGCTGATATCTATTTGATATGCACCCATCGGTTATTTACCAACAGCAAAGTGGCAAATAATAATGCCAAAATGGTGAATATCACGGCAAGTACATTGATAACCTTATTTGTCCTGCCTTTCATAAACTTGGATATCAAGACATAAATGCCAATCCCGATTGTCCCTCCAAGAATATTGCTAAGCACGTCAGTGATGTCGGCTCTACCGATTACGAAAATGAATTGCGTTACCTCAAAGACAAAAGTTAAAGCGACAATTGCAAGGATCTTTTTCACAAAGGGCCACTTAAGCTTAAGCATACAAATATAGATTCCGAAAGGTATGAAAGCGAGAATGTTAACTCTGATTTCGGCAAAGCGAATAACGCCGTTATCATCGAAAGACCCCAAAAGCGGAATCAAATTGATGATTCGCCCTTCATCCATAACCGGGATAGAAAACTGCAGTTTGAAGAGAATCAACCAAGTTAATGCCAGTAAATAAATTACGAATAACACAAGTGTAAGCGTATTTTGTTTTTTCAATTTCAAATTCCCCATATCACTCCTGCTCCTTAATGGTTACTGTTACAGTATCTCACGCCTGCTTGCCGATTTTTGCTTCTGATGCCTTTGCGGATTCCGATGATATAGCACACCGAGCCGTCGGCGTTCTTGACACCCATATTGACGAGACTGCCGTCATATGGCTCTCCGTCAAAAGTAGCATGAACTTTTACTCTGCCTTTGCCGAACTCGACACGGATATCATAGGGGAAAGCCACATACGCGCCGCCCATTTCGGCGGACCGGATGACCGTATCGTAGCTGTAAGTTTTTTCATTCATATCATCACACCTTCCTGATGGGACACCGTATCTTCGGCTCACAATCGGCAAGTTCGGCGTAAAACTGACAAATCGGATAAGATGCCATGATGTCTCCTTCACTTCATAAGCTCCTATCTATCCTGCACACTCGGCCCGGTATCCGCTCGCAGTTGGCATTGCGCAAATCCGACAGGAAGATCATCATCAAAATAAAGAAAAAAACACAGCATCTTTATTCAAAAGAGTTCTTCCCATTTCCTGCTTCAAGTCATTGAATTCGTTATCCGGCCATAGAAGAATGGCCAATTGAGTTATAATAATCAAATCAGATATTGTTGCTTTCCTTAACATACAGTTATCTCCTTGCCTTTTTTACGTAATCGAAAATTGCTTCTCTGATCATATGCTTACATTGTATCGCCAAGCATGTCATAAAATACTGTTTCTGGCACGATTTCTATATCCTGCCCATTGAGCTTATTCTTCTCGGCTTTCTTCTGCTTATTGCTTTTCCCATCTTTGATGGTGGCGCAATAATCGTTGTTTCCGAGAATCAGAAAGTTCGTATTCTTTGTTACATCGTCCTCATTAATCCCCCCGAGGTCAGCTACAATCTGCATTGCCTCTTTCCTCGTGAATTTCTCCAGTTTCCCGGTGAAAACACAATGCTGATTATAAAGCGGACTATCTGCATTAATTTTGGATTCATCACCCTGAATGTCAGCGGCCTTTACCGAATGGCTGCCTCCACCGCCGTGATGAGAATAGGTCTTGATGAAGGACTCCTCGTTCTCATACTGGTTCAAAACTTCTTCGTGAAGTTTTCCGAAGCACTGTGCCGTAGCTACGCAATCAGCGAGAGCTCTGTGCTCATGTTCATTTGTAATACCATACAGCTCAACCATATCCCTCAATCTATGATGCTTCATCTCCGGATACAGCTTGCGAGCCATGCGCATTGCATCGATATAATCATTTGTCATCGGTTTGCTCAGATGCTCCATGAAATTGTCATGCAAGAAATTCACATCGAAGCTGACATTATATCCGACGATAATGCTGTCTCCCAAAAACTTAGAAAAGGCTCGTACTACTTCTGGTGTCTTTGGCGCATCTGCAAGCATCTCATTTGTAATACCTGTAAGTTCAACAATGAAGTCATCGATAAAAGTTCCATATAGCTTCTCCCCTTATTTGCACGTTCGGTTTTCGGTATACACGCGTTCCCGAACCCAATCGTAATCTCCATAAGTTTTCCTCTCTATCTTAATTATTAAGCTTTAATCTGCACTCTATTCGGAAATTATTTTGCCCTATGGGCAGAATTAAAAAAAGTTACTCATCAACCTGCAAATCATATGATTGCTCAATCAAAGCCATGACATCATCGATCTCGGATGTATGTTCAAAGAACACTTCAACATCTCCATTACCCCATCTTCCCAATCCAGTAATATCTTTACATAGTCCTTTCGGATCATGAATTTCCGAAAACTTCATGTTCAAAGAAATGCGCAGTCTCTGTTTTTGAACGACAATATCTGCAAAGTTCGTGTCGAGTTTATAAGCAATGTAGAGCTTCTTAAATTCTCTTTTTACATCTGGTGAAAGATTGCAGATGCGCCGATCAAGCATATCAAAAAGAGTCTTTGTAAAAGCATTTATGTCATATGTATCCAAACTATAATGCTGCGCTGGTTTCTCTTGCACCTTATACGGCGCGAGTTCGCTTTCTGTAATTTCAGGATATGCCCAGATTTGTTCAGCCTTTTTTGCAAATATATCCGCCCGTTCCTTAATGCGCTGTTCATTCCATTCAGTCAACTTAATGAGATATGCATTAAGACGAAGTGCGCTTTCTTTAAATCCACCTTCCATATTCATCTTCACCATAAACGGATTGTCGCTCATCTCTGAGTTATAGGCAGTCAGCGTCAAATTGCCGATAGTGTGTAGATAAGTCTTCTGAACCTCTTTCCAATTCTCGCCGAGCATTTTCTTCCATGCATCCGGCAAATTGCTGTTCTGAGGCATAATATGCTCTATCGTATAATTCTCGATAATAATAGGTGTCTTATTGCCGTAATTTTCCAGATGGCTAAGAATAAAATTCCGTGAGCGCATATTATAAATGTCTCTTGTTACAAACGCTTTAGCGAACTTTTCATTATCCGGAAATTCCTTATAATCATCACGCAGGACAAAGAACGCCTTGATGGAATTCATATAGTCATCTAGCTTGATTTCGTTTCGTAATGTTGCAAAAGTCTTATTCAGAGAATTTGTTGGAATATCACAGATACTTCTGCGAAAAACATAGCTTATACACATCTGGATAATCTCAATCAGATTATCTTCAGTAATAATTCCCTCCGCACAATCATTATGTACTTTTAATAGGAATGGGAAGGCTACCTCCATCCGCAGATCTCTAATATCCGCATACAACGATTTCAATGTACTGTTGTCGCTTCTTACGAAAACCATATTCGTATAATATGTTGCATATGTCAGTAAGTCTGCACACAATTCCCGAACAGAGCCAAATTCACAATTCAGATGATATGCCTTGAAGGTTTCATATACACGATCGATTTTAGGAATACGTGCCATCTTCATTGTCAGATAATCACGAAAGAATCTATCCATGATGGAATCTTGTTTCTCATAATCGAAAAGCAGCTCCATCGGACGCCACATGTGCTCATAAACATACCGTTGTTCTTTCGGCTCCAGACCCATCAGCACATAATTCCGAATAAGATCCGATTCTGACAATTCCTTACCTGTAGAATTCAAACTTTCAAAAATTGCCTGTGCATCATCTACATTTCGATCAAGAGTAATATTAACAATCTGCAGCTTACCGATAGACTCATAAACTTCTGCAGGCTTGAGTTCCATATTGGCTATCTCATCGGCAAAAAATTGATAATTTGAAAGAATGCGAGAAAGGCCAAGATCTTTTATCGGTTTCTTTTCGACAAGGCCGATCAGAATATCACGATCAGTTTCCGTCAGTAGTAACTTATATCGTTCATCTCCATCCTCATATTCATTTTTCAGGAGCATATTATCTATGCGGCGAAAATTAATGGTCTTATCTTCCGGATGAGTTTCTGCATAATTTCGAAGAGCGATCAGCAATAATGTTAAGGTAGTAATTCTCTGCTGACCATCGATAATCATGTATTTTTGCACACCGGTAGGCATAGCCTGTTCAGCAATATTGACGATAGATCCAATAAAGTGACCTGCTTTCCCTTTCTTCTGCATATCGACTATATCGTTCCAGAGGCGGCTGCATTGTTCCGTTTCCCAGCTGTAATATCTCTGATAGACCGGAATTAAAAACTGTTTGTTGCCATTTAAAATAGCATAGATATTTCCTTTTATTGCATCCATACATCAATCCTCCTTCTTTCCATATGGAGCCGAGTCTTCAGCCACCATTTTAGGCTTGAATTCATCGCCATCATATCTTGCAGACTTAGTAGAAAAAAGGACTGTTTTATCTTCCATACCACTTGTCTGTGAAGAAAGTGCCCCATTGGCAAGTACCAAACCGATTTTTCCATTAGGTGCAACAGGATCGTTTTCAAATCCGTCACCTTCGGTTTTCAGTTGCTTATATTTTTCCTCAAACGCAGTTGAGATATAACGCAGGAAAATCAATCCGATAATTACGTTCGATATTCTGACGCAGGGATGTGTCCCCACAGAACACAGGCAGCATCCCATATTTGCTTTTCAAATCCTATATTAGCATTATTCTTTTCTGCCATTTTTATCTTCCTTTTAAAATTTGTTATGTTATACAATATCACTTAAATAATTATATCAAAGTATGTATATAATTGTACTTATTTTTGTTATATAGACTATCATTTTGTTAATCGATAATTGCAATTAGCTCTTCTGATTAAACATATTTTAAATGGTATGTTATCTTCATTATTATACTACTTTTGATGTGCTACCCCATTAAATTGATTCTTCGATTCGTAATATGAACTTATGTTATTTTGAACACTCATTCGCCAGATTCA
>JASEJN010000071.1 GCA_030016385.1 Clostridiales bacterium
TGCTCATTCGTCGCTCAAAATAACATAATCCTATTTATGCCTGATTTCATATTGCAAATCGAAGTTTAAGTGAATCTAATCTTTTTAAAATCATATAACAATCGGCAACTTTAGTTCATGATAAAAATGGACAAGTTCATTACAAACTATAACAGATAACCGTCTACTTTTTGCCAAACTTTTAATTAACCGTCCCTAACCACCTAACCATCACCAATAGTTAACTTTTGATTAACCGTCCCTACAACCTGCAATTGCAACACCTGCAACAAAACACAATAAAAAAGCTTCTACTTACTTATATCAAAAGCAGAAGCTTTACAAAGTACAATGTATTAAATTTTTATCTGTCCGTTTTTTTATTTTTTATATAGATTGGTTATCTTGTGACCTTCATATCATTTATGGGGATAAATCCAAGTTTTAATAAGTCAGGTTTTACTTCATCGCTTGATATATAGTCTATAAATGCTTTAGCGAGTCCTGTAGCTGCTCCCTTTGTATACATATGCTCATAAGACCATACAGGGTATTTGCCTGATGTTACATTTTCATTGGTAGGATCAACACCTTCAAGCTTTAATGCCTTTATTGTATCGTTCAAGTATGAAAATGCAAGGTAACTTATAGATCCGGGAGTATCTGCCACTGTTTTCTGAACTGTACCGGAATTATCTTCTGTCAATGCTTTTCCTACTGCTTCTTCTTTTCCATCCAGAGCATATTTCTTAAATGTTGCTCTTGTTCCTGATGATGTAGGTCTATTTACTATTACTATTGGCATATCGTCTCCGCCAACATCCTTCCAATTTTTTGTCTTGCCTGTAAATATATCTATCAATTGCTGTTTTGTGATATTGTCAACTTTAACACCTTTATTCACAACTGCTGCAAAACCAACAACGCATACTTTATGATCCTCAAGTGCTTTGGCATCTATGCCGCTTTTTTCTTCCGCAAATATGTCGGAGTTGCCAATCTGCGCCGTTCCATCTGCAACTGCCGTTAAACCTTTGCCGCTCCCGCCTGCCTGTACCTGTACATCTGCATCAGGATATTTCTCTTTAAATGTTTTTGCTGCCTGTTCAGCTAATGGGAATAATGCTGATGAACCCAGTGATAATATGGAACCGCTTATCTTCGATGTATCTTCCTGTTTGCTTCCCGTATCCTTTTGTGAAGTCTCATCCTGCTTTGCACAACCTGCAAATGCAGTCCCAATTATTACGATACTTAACACTAATGCTAAAATATTTGATAATCTTTTTTTCATTACTTTTCCCCCTATCAATTTTTATTCATTATTTATTATCTACATTTTAGAGTTTATCAATGTATGTTTAAGGTGATATTAATGGAATATTAAGATTAGGTAAAATGCCATTTTATAAAATTTACATATTCTAAACAAAAAATCCCCCGGTTAAAGCATTTGGCCTAACCAGAGGATATATCAATCGATGACTTTACACATTAGTGCATTCTTTTACCAGTTTTTTTAATACATTGGCATCTTCCATAAATTGTCTCGTATCATCGTCCTTTACAAATTCAATCATAGCATTATGGTCATGTCCGTCATCTGATACAACATTTAAGTATGCTCCCCATTCATCCATGCCGCTCTTAAGAGGGCGCCTTTCTATCTTCGATGCATGAGTGATCCACCGAAATACATGTACATTTGTGAGGTAGGGTAAAATATTTTTTAATCCGGCGATACGCTCCTTAAAGCTCATATTTACAGAAGGCTGCCAATAACTTTTTATGTTGTTATGGCCGACTTCTTTTAAGAGCCTCAAAGCTGACCCATTGGTATCCGTAAGAGTATTGCCATGATATTCATAGGATATCGCGATATTTACTTTACCTGCCATATCTCCAATCTTTCTCGATGTGTTAATTATATGCCTCCACCAATTTTCATCTGCACTGGCCGAGCCTTTATTTCCCGCCCATACTCTTATCATGGGCGCATGAAGCTCAAGCGCGGTATCCAGCACTTTTTTAAAATCGTCCAGATTTTTATCTTCGGTATCCATCCTGTAATATGATCCATATGAAGTAACTGAAAGTCCAGATTCTACAGTTTGTTTGTACACTTCCCTGGCAGTATCTATATCACCATGTGGAACATGTACATCACCGCCCCATTCGATTCCTTCAAGCTGTGCCAGAGACACAAGTTTTACGATCTGAATAGGCTTTAGCTTTCTGAAAGTAACCGATACCAATCCTGTATGTATCATTTGATCATCCCCCAAGTATTATTGATACTTTTTTGCGGAATTATTTCAGGTAAAGATACAACCTGTATAATCCGTTTATAAAAAATCCTATGCCTATCGCTAATATCCCATAGGATAATATTTTTGTAAACTTTCTTGAAAGATCCGGCGCAACGACTTTCCTTCCCCTTGAAGCAAAATAGTTTATGCCAAATAGACTGATAAACATACCTGAGAGCATCGATACGGCAAATAAGAAATATGGAAGAAGGCCGGCTCTTCTCCATATACTTATAACGGTACTGCTTAGCGTTATCCAGAAAAAATGCGTCATGGGATTGGAAATATTGATTATAAAACCGGTAAACACAGGGTGAGACTTTATTTCCTTTTTTCTTATGATTTCATCCTGTTTTTCCGGATTCAAATCTTTACCATCCTTTATAGACTTATAGCCTACATAAAAAATAATTATGCCCGAAAGCAACCAGAAAAATATCCCCAACAGTTTATTTTTCTCAACCAAGCCTAAAAGCCCGAAATTAATCAACATTACATCTATCGTGTCAGTTATCAAAGAGCCTGCCGCCACCAAAACTCCCTGCCTGAATCCCTTTGATATAGTCCATCTCACGGATTCAATACCGGCCGGCCCCATAGGTATTGCAATTATAATACCTGTAAACAATCCCGTATAAAGGGCTCTTACTATTAAATAGACATTGCCCAATTATAAACCCTCCACAAAAATATTCTCTAATAGTATGTTATCAAACAATCTATTTTATTACAATACAAATGCCGATAGAGGGTAATAATAACGTTTGGGAAATATTATTGCAGTAAAAATAGACAAAGGACACATCTTAGCCAGGATTAGCAAAAGATGCGTCCTCTCCCCATAAAAGCTTGCATATACAAGCTTTTACTTTACTCTTCTTAATTCATAAATCATTTTATCCTGGTCATCCTGTTTATGCATAAGGGTATTTACGATCATAGTCAGTTCGTCCAGTTTCTTATTATGTATTTTTAACTTATCTTTTATATCATTCAAATCCTCTCGCATGACAGACTGCCCTTCTGATATACCCTTTATCTTGTTTATTATTTCATCATCTATTTTTGTTCCGTGCTTTTTTATTTCCTTTTCAATACTATCCAATCTGTCATTTATACTCTTAAAACCCTGCTGCATATCTAAATTGATTTTTTCAAATAAGTCGATCGCTTTTTCTTCCATTGTCCCACTCCCGCTATTTTAATATATTCCGACTATTAATTTAAAATTACAAATAAAAATGGTCGAGGTGACAGGACTTGAACCTGCGACCTCTTGGTCCCGAACCAAGCGCGCTCCCATCTGCGCTACACCTCGACACTACTTTATTATTATAAAACTAAAGCAAAGTTTTTTCAACAATTATATTTCGCCCGCAGGTACATGCTTTTTATATGAAGAAAATTATATATTATTTTACCGTCGGTCACCAACACCTCTTTGGGGAACGCTTGCAATTATAAAACCCACAAGAACGGATACGACCGACGGGGCTATAATATTAACATATTGCTTGATCCCAAGGCGGTAAAGTATCAAAAACGTAACTACATTTATAATAATCGTTATTACAAATAGCAAAATAACAAACATTGAAAATGAGTCGACATACTTTTCCCATACCTTGTGCCTCCACTCTCCGCTTAAAGCATACCTGAATATGAAGTATGACAGCGCAACGACTCCTATATCCAGTAATCCTATTTGCCAAAATTTCCACATAAATTTACCTCCAATTTTATTTAAATATAATGACTGCCAAACTTATGTCAGCCATTATTATTATTTTATTATTTTCTCTTTTTTAACCATAATATTGATTTTTACCCCCCCCACCCCTGATTAAATTATCCTATAAAACTATTTTTATCGATTCTATGCGGGCGTATCCACGGTCAAAACTGCTTCGGTTGATAATCCTGAAATCGGTCATAAATAGAATTAGGTTATTTTGAGTAACGAATGAGTGTTTAAAATAACCTAATCTCATATTAAAAATTGCAGCTTCCAGAATTATATTTAATTTTTTTAAAAAGTGTTATATTATAATATAAGTATATTTATGCATTTTATCGGTTCATGGGCTATACCCGTCACTTTAGTGATGGAAGGTTCACTATCATTCGGAGGTAAATACTATGGCAAAAGTTATAATAGGCAAAGGAAAACAGAAAATGCTTGAGAAGGGTCACCCGTGGGTATATAAAAATGAAGTAAAAGAAATTTCAGGAGATTATGAACCGGGCGATATAGTAGAAGTTGAAGACTATAGAGGTAAATTTATCGGAAAAGGATACATAAATCCCAAAAGCCAGATACTTGTCAGGATTATGACAAGACACAGGGATGAAGAAATAGACGAGGAATTTTTCAGAAAAAGGATAACCGACGCGTGGGAATACAGAAAAGTAGTAACCGATACAAATGCCTGCAGGGTAGTTTACGGGGAAGCTGATTTTTTACCGGCGCTCATAGTTGACAAGTTCGGTGATTACCTTGTAATACAGACTCTTGCCCTCGGCATGGAAAAATATAAGGACATTATTGTTAAGGTATTGAATGAGGTCATAAAGCCAAAAGGCATATATGAAAGAAACGATGTTCCCGTAAGGGAACTTGAAGGTCTCGAGATGAAAAAGGGATTTTTATCAAACCCTTTTGACACAATGGTCAAGATAGTTGAAAACGGAATAAATCTCTATGTGGATGTCGAAAATGGGCAGAAAACAGGATATTATTTGGACCAAAAGGAAAACAGGGCAGCGATTAAGAATATCGTAAATGATAAAAAGGTACTGGATTGTTTCTGCCATACAGGATCGTTTTCGATTCATGCAGGCTGCTACGGAGCAAGGGATGTCCTAGGAATCGATATTTCCGAACACGCTATAGAATTTGCAAGAAAGAATGCCGCTCTTAATAACGTTCAGGACATATGCAAATTTGAAACGGCCAATGCGTTCGATAAGCTCAGGGAATTTTATGATAGCGGAGAAAAATTCGATGTGGTGATACTTGATCCTCCAGCATTTACAAAAACCAGGGCAGCAGTTAAAAGTGCCTGCAGAGGATATAAAGAAATAAATCTAAGGGCTATGAAGATAATAAAAAGCGGCGGCTTTCTAGTTACGGCATCCTGCAGTCAGCATGTTCCTCCTGATTTATTTATGAAAATTATAGCAGATGCAGGGCACGATGCCAAAAAAACATTGAGGCAGGTAGAATATAGAACCCAGGCAAAAGATCATCCAATACTTCTAAGTTCTGCCGAAACATATTATCTTAAATTCTTGATACTACAGGTTATATAGCTAAACCTTCAAGCACAGTCCGCAGGTTTAAAGTTTTATAGAACCATTTATATATTCCGGTACTATATTTATGATGCTCTTTTGGCAGCAGTACTTAATATCCTCTCCCATGCCTATGCTCAGCAAATAGTTATAATGGGAGGCATTCTTTATAAATCCCTCCACATCGTCTTTATTTTTAATATAAACATAGTGAGCTGTAAAGCTTATGTCATCGAGGTCATATTTTTTTATGGCAAGCAGCTCATCTATTATATAGCCGGCACATATAAAATCGTCCAGTGAAAACCTTCCAAGGGTACCGGCGCAAGCGATGGATATATCGGCATCGCCTTCAGATGCTTTTTTTGCTACCGCCGGACCGTTTACCATGGAACCTATGTATATATGCTTGGCTTTGGCACAACCGTTTATTGCTCTTGTACCGTTGGATGTTGTAATTATAAGGGTTTTCCCCTTTATAAACTCTTTCGTATACTCTAAAGGGGAATTCCCCACGTCAAAGCCTGGTATCTTTAATCCCTTTCTCTCGCCTCCAAGCACCACATCATCGTATTTCTCCCTCATATTTATCGCATCCTTGGTTTCAAGAACGGGAATAACCTGTTTTGCTCCGTTATTTATAGCCGTAGCTATAACAGATGTTGCTCTTAACATATCTATTACTATCGCATCTGTATTTAACACATATTCATCTTTTATATCTTCAACTCTTGGCATAAGTTTTATATTCATTGTTTCCTCCTGAGTTTTAATAAATAACATAGCTTGAATATAACCGCATCATTAAATTTCCTTATATCTAGGCCTGTCAATTTTTGTATCTTGTCAAGCCTGTAAATCAGTGTATTTCTGTGTATATAAAGTGCCCTTGCAGAATCTGTTATATTCAAATCGTTTTTAAAAAATATCTCTATTGTTTTTATCATTTCTCCATCCATGGTATCGTTATTATCATCAAAGATCCCGGATGTGTATTCATTTATATTTTCCTCGGGTATGAGGCTTATGATCCTTTCAGCCAAAATATTTTTATATATGAAAATATTTTCAGGTATATTGAACATCCTGCCAATCCTGATAGCTTCCTTAGCCTCACTGATGGAATATTTTATATTTATTATTTTGTTGTGTATATCACCCACTCCTATATATACATGGGTATATATCTCCGAATTAATCATGTCCTTCAGCATGCTTGCTCTTGCATCGCAGCTCTTTGAATATTCATTGATTTTTTCAAGCAGTATTATATCTTCTTTATAAGGGAAAACCCAGATATTATTTTCTCCGAAGAAACTATTGAATATCAAGCTGCAGGCATCATGAAAATGTTCGGCCTTCGGCAGGTTTATGCAATAAGCTATATAATTGGCATCATAGGGGATGCCAAATTTTTTGCAGTATCTTTCAGGATCATCCATTCCATCAACTACATTTATGAGAAACTGACGGTAATTGCCTATATCGCTGCCTGAAACTTCCCTTTCAAGTATCATCTGGGCAAGTTTTATCTCCTCCAGGCTTCCCTCCTCGATATATACATACAGCCTGTGCTTTTCATCAACCGGCAGGGAAATACCATGTTCAAAATCACCTAACGTCAGGTCGACTCTCCTGCTGTCAGATGAATACACGACAGCTCCCATACGGTCCACGATATCTATATTCTTTTTTATGATACTGGATATTTTTTTTATCGATGCTGTAAGTCCGTTCATAATCTATACACAACCAATCGCTGTTTTATAACGCTTATAATAGTTTTAACAAAATATCCGTAATATTGCAATAGGATTAAAATACAAACTTCAATTTGTAATTAGATATAAATAGGATTATGCTATCTTGAGCAACGAATGAGCATGAAGAAATACAAAAGCACCTTCCACATCAGATATCTGATGTGGAAGGTGCTTTACAGACATTCCCCAAACTTCAGGTGTTGTCTTATTTCATTAGAGAATAACCTTTTCGGTTTCTTTATCGAACAAATGAATCTTTGTCATGTCAAAGCCTATCTTGATGGTTTCTCCTGCTTTTGCCTTTGATGAAGCATCAACCCTTGCGGTTGCATCTGCCCCCTCAACATTTAAATAGAGGTATGTTTCCGAGCCCATAAGTTCTGTAACTTCAACTTTTGCGCTCAAAATAAAATCAGGATGCTCATTTAAGAACCTGTCATCATCATATATATTTTCAGGCCTTATGCCGAATATAATATCCTTCCCGACATATCCCTTTTCTTTTACTACCTGGGCTTTATCATCCGGTATAGGAAGTACTATGTCCTTAAACTGTACATACATCTTACCATCTTTTTCAAATGTCTTTGCATCTATGAAGTTCATCTGAGGGCTTCCTATGAATCCTGCAACGAACAGATTGTCCGGATGGTCATATATATACTGAGGGCTTCCAACCTGCTGTATAATACCGTCCTTCATGACAACTATCCTTGTTCCCATTGTCATGGCTTCCGTCTGGTCATGGGTAACATATATAAATGTCGTCTGCAGCCTCTTATGAAGCTTCGATATTTCAGTTCTCATCTGAACCCTTAGCTTTGCATCAAGGTTTGACAAAGGCTCGTCCATTAAGAACACCTTAGGTTCCCTTACTATTGCACGCCCTAATGCAACCCTCTGCCTTTGTCCGCCTGACAGAGCCTTCGGCTTTCTGTCAAGAAGATGTTCGATATCCAATATCCTTGCAGCTTCCTTAACCTTTTTTTGTATTTCAGCCTTCGGCGTCTTCCTCAGTTTTAATCCAAATGCCATGTTGTCATATACCGTCATGTGAGGATACAGCGCGTAGTTCTGGAAAACCATCGCTATATCCCTGTCTTTTGGAGCCACATCGTTTACCAGCCTGCCGCCAATGTAGAGTTCTCCCGACGTAATTTCCTCAAGGCCGGCTATCATCCTGAGCGTTGTTGATTTGCCACAGCCGGATGGCCCTACGAGAACAATGAATTCCTTGTCTTGAATTTCAAGGCTGAAATCCTTAACTGCAGTAACATTTCCATTATATGTCTTGTAAAGATGCCTTAATGATAAATCTGCCATAAAGTCTCCTCCTGTCTATTTTGCGGCGTATCTTATATTATTATTTGCCACAAATGATTAATTTCATTGTAGAATATTTAGAAAATATATTCTATTGTAAACATGCACAAAAAAAATGTAGTATTTTTGTGCAATGTGTCACAAAGGATTATTTTACCGTTTAAAAAGAAATGCCATAAAAATTCTCTCTATAAAGAATGACCCGGGTACATATTTTATATTTATAAAAAATTTAATAAAGAGATACAAAAACGTCATAGGAGACTCTGGATATGAATGTGAAAAGAATTATCTTTTTTATCGGTCCTTTGATTTTTTCCCATAATATACAACGAATGCGACCGCATTAAGTATAATTGTTACTACAAGAAGCAATGTGGAAACCATTGCCACTGCGGAAGACGTATCCATAAGCGCCGACCAATCCTCTGTCTTTACCAAATGATCGTTATAGAAAATTTGCATACACAATGAAATGGAGCAGGCACTGACGCTTGCTACAGATAAGATGGTCCAATTCCTGTGGTCAATCTTATTGCGCTGCACAAGATTAACAACTGGAAGTATCCATGCAATCAGGCCAAGTACAAGGCTTCCTAGATTCAGCCAACTTGCTCCCAACAAAACCATCTCCTTCGCTAAAATGATGGTGATACCGCTGCCTGAAAAAGACTCCGGCACAATGTCGCATCGGTCGGAGTCCATTCTCAGGCAACAGCTTTTTATAATTGCCTTATAATCCCTGTATAATAGTTGAGTTTAAAAATTTACTATAATATGCAAACTTCGGTTTCTTTGTCGAACATATGGATCTTTGCCATATCCATTCCAAGTTTTATAGTTTCCCCTGTTTTTGCCTTCGATGAAGCATCGACCCTTGCGGTTGCATCAGAACCTGCAATATTTAAATAGAGGTATGTTTCCGAACCCATAAGTTCTGTAACTTCAACTTTTGCTTCTGTTATATAGTCAGGATGATCATTTAAGAACCTGTCATCGTCATATAAGTTTTCAGGCCTTATGCCGAATATAATATTCTTTCCGACATATCCCTTTTCTTTTACTACCTGGGCCTTATCATCCGGCACAGGAAGAGTCGTATCTTTAAACTGTATGAAAACCTTTCCATTTTTCTCAAGTACCTTTGCATCTATGAAGTTCATCTGAGGGCTTCCTATGAATCCTGCAACGAACAGATTGTCCGGATGGTCATATATATACTGAGGGCTTCCAACCTGCTGTATAATACCGTCCTTCATGACAACTATCCTTGTTCCCATTGTCATGGCTTCCGTCTGGTCATGGGTAACATATATAAATGTCGTCTGCAGCCTCTTATGAAGCTTCGATATTTCAGTTCTCATCTGAACCCTTAGCTTTGCATCAAGGTTTGACAAAGGCTCGTCCATTAAGAACACCTTAGGTTCCCTTACTATTGCACGCCCTAATGCAACCCTCTGCCTTTGTCCGCCTGACAGAGCCTTCGGCTTTCTGTCAAGAAGATGTTCGATATCCAATATCCTTGCAGCTTCCTTAACCTTTTTTTGTATTTCAGCCTTCGGCGTCTTCCTCAGTTTTAATCCAAATGCCATGTTGTCATATACCGTCATGTGAGGATACAGCGCGTAGTTCTGGAAAACCATCGCTATATCCCTGTCTTTTGGCGCCACATCGTTTACCAGCCTGCCGCCAATGTAGAGTTCTCCCGACGTAATTTCCTCAAGGCCGGCTATCATCCTGAGCGTTGTTGATTTGCCACAGCCGGATGGCCCTACGAGAACAACGAATTCCTTGTCTGCAACTTCGAGACTGAAATCCTTAACCGCAGTAACATTTCCTGTGTATGTCTTGTAAAGATGCCTTAATGATAAATCTGCCATAGAGTCCCCTCCCAAAATTATATTATATGAGTTATATTTACTTTCAATATAATTTTAGGTTAATATAACAATATATTCCATAGTATACTCGTACAAAAAATTGCCTGAATTTTTGTCATATTGTCTATTTTTTAAATATGCACGCATAACTTAAGAATTCACCTTATTTTCGTGCTCACTATTTTCCAGTTATTCTCGCTGTCTTTACCCGTATCTTCTTTTAAGTTGAATTCTATCTCGCATATTTTTTTCTGTCCGGCCAGTTTAGCTCTCAATATATAAAAGCTCTCATTTTTAGTCGATTTTTTATACTTGCCTATACTTATAAAATCCATGAAGGGGAGCTTATTTTCCCTGGCTGTATTTATGAAATCTTCCTTTTTTATTTTCGTCTTGTCATATACATACGAATATGCGCCATCATAATCTCCGGATTTTAGCATGTCATAGTACTGAAGTATCACCAGAAGTTGATTGTCATCATCCTCCATATTCGCTTTCCACTTATCCCATTTTATGCCTGACAACTCCTCAATACTTTTACCGTTTAATGAACATGGAGGATATGTTTTAAGTTCGGACACATAGTCTATATATGAGCATATTATCTTATTTTTGCAGTTTACAACCACTGCCCTTGTATTCGAACTATCTTCAAACTTTACGGTATCAGGCAATCTGAGAATAGGATATATATAAACAGTACACTGTTTTCCTCTATAGCCTGAAATGTTTATTCCATACGCTTTCTTTGAAAATACATTCCGCATTTCCCAAACAGTACTTAAGACATCCGGTATTGTTTCCGAGGAACTATAATAGGGCTTCTCGGTATCTATTGCCACCCCATTTTGTTTAAGATACGCAGCCCTCTCTTCATCGCTTCCGGCCTGAATGCTTTTTCCACAAGATGCAAAAACCAGAGCTGCAAGCAACAAAGGCAGTATAAATCTTTTCACAGCTAGTCCCCCTAAGACATGAAATACATTATATTATATGACGTCCATATTATCCCTATACATTATATGAAATCTTCCATCCGCCAGACTTCCGGTTTTATAATATATATCATCTTCAATTCGCAATTTGAAATATGGCATAAATAGGATTATGTTATTTTGAGCAAAGAATGAGCATTATGAAAGTTTTGATAAGTTCTTGGCTTTGCTGCTGCAAAGAATCCTTAGAACTTTTGAATGTCTGAGTGAAACGAGTTTCAAAAGTTCTTGGATTCTTAAGGCTGCAGACCTTAGAACTTACAAAACTTGAATCTGGCGAATGAGTGTTCAAAATAACATAGAGCTCATATTAAGAATCGAATATATATCATCTTCCTGTCAACTTTTTTGCGCATCTCTCTACCTCATAGTAGATCCTCTCTTCATCGAGGGTCAATACCTTCCCATTTTCCATTACGACATTTCCGTCTATTATCACAGTATCTACATCCGATGAGTTTCCTGAATATACGATGGCGGATTTTATATTATATCTCGGATAATAATAAGGCTTTTTAGTATTTAATACTATAAGATCCGCCTTCATTCCGCTTTCAATCGTGCCGACATCCTTTAGCCCCAAGGCTTTGGCTCCGTTTACCGTGGCCATTTTTAAAACATCGCATACGGGAAGGGCGGTAGGATCGTCCTCATTAACTTTTTGAAGGTATGAGGCAGTCCTTACCTCTTCGAGCATATCCAGATTATTGTTGCTGGCCGCCCCATCGGTGCCTAAGGATACATTTATACCCTTTTTCTCCATCTTTGCGACAGGGGCAATACCGCTGGCAAGCTTTAAATTGCTGCCCGGATTGTGGGCAACATTTACTCCTCTTTTTTGAAGGATCTCGATATCCTCGTCATCTACGGCTACACAATGGGCGGCAATGGTATCCTGCTTTAATGCCCCTATGCTGTCCAAAAGTTTTACAGGAGACATGCCATACTTCTTTTTGCAATTTGAAACTTCGTCTTTTGTCTCAGATAAGTGTATTTGCAATGGTATGCCCGATTCGTTCGACTTATCCGCAATTTTCTTGAGATACGAGAGGGAGCATGTATATACTGAATGCGGCCCCAATATTATCTTTATCCTGCCATCGCACGAGCCGTCGTACTTTTTGTAAAGCTCCTCGCTTTCCTTATACCTATAATCAAAATCGTCGCCCGTAAGCCCCCGCGAGAGAACCGCCCTCATACCTGAGGTCTTGCAGACCTCTGCCGTTTTATCCATAAAAAAGTACATATCGCAGAATGCCGTAGTACCGCTCTTTATCATTTCAAGCTGTGCAAGAGCCGAACCCCAGTAGGATTCTTCCTCATCAAGCTTATCCTCAAGTGGAAATATCTTTTTAAACAGCCAGTCCATAAGCTTTAAATCGTCGGCATAATTTCTAAAAAGCGTCATGGAAGAATGGGTATGTGAATTTACCAACCCCGGCATAACGGCTTTGCCGTCGCAGTCTATAACCCTGTCATAGCCGTCATCCATCCCCTCTTTATACCGGCCTATATAATTAATTTTTTTATCTTCTATGCCTATGCAGCAGTTTTCAAATACGTCATCATTTTCGTCCAGAGTTATCACATAAGCATTTTTTAAAAGTATATCCATTATTCTCCCCAGCCTTTTAAGTATTCCCTTTGCTCGTCAGTCAAACTGTCTATTTCAATTCCCATGCCCTTAAGCTTCATGCGTGCTACCATCTCGTCTATTTCATCGGGCACATCGTATACCTTATTTTGAAGCTTTCCTTCATTTTCGCATATATATCTTGCGGACAAGGACTGAAGTGCAAAGCTCATATCCATTATTTCCGCCGGGTGTCCGTCTCCTGCCGCCAAATTTACAAGCCTTCCGTCTGCTAAAAGATTCAATATCCTTCCATCCTCCATCACATAGCCCGTAATATTATTTCTCATCGCTTTTTTTTCAACGCATAACTTTTCAAGATCCGGTTTCCACACTTCTACGTCAAAGTGCCCTGCGTTCGCAAGCAATGCTCCGTTTTTCATCACCTTATAGTGCTTCCCAGTTATGATTTTCAAATCGCCTGTTACCGTTATAAATATGTCTCCTATTTTCGCGGCTTCTATGCCGGGCATAACCCTGAAACCGTCCATATGGGCCTCAATTGCCTTTATGGGATTTACCTCGCATACTATCACATTCGCCCCCAGGCCCTTCGCCTTTGCCGAAACACCCTTGCCGCACCAGCCATAGCCAAACACGACGACATTTTTACCGGCTACTATAAGGTTTGTAGTCCTCATTATTCCATCCCATACCGACTGGCCTGTTCCATACCTGTTATCAAAAAGGTATTTGCAGTATGCATCATTGACAGATACCATGGGGAACCTGAGTACTCCCGCTTTTTCTCTCGCCCTTAACCTTAAAACCCCTGTTGTGGTTTCCTCGCATCCTCCTATTATATTTTTGATGAGATCCTGCCTTTTTGAATGCACTATCTGTACAAGGTCACCTCCATCGTCTATTATAATATTCGGTTCTATATCAAGAGCCGCATTTAAATGAGACTCATATTCTTCCTTTGTTGAACCATGCCATGCATATACGTTGAGTCCGTCTTCCACCAATGCCGCCGCAACGTCGTCCTGCGTTGACAGCGGATTGCTCCCTGTTACTGCGACTTCTGCTCCACCTGCTTTCAAAACTTTTGAAAGATATGCAGTCTTTGCCTCAAGATGTATCGACATCGTAATCTTTTTGCCTTTGAATGGCTTTTCTTTTGCAAACTGCTTTTCTATTGCAGATAGCACAGGCATATAACCTTTTACCCATTCTATCTTTCTGTGACCCGATTGTGCCATATTTATATCTCGTATCATGCTTTTTCTCACATTAATCCCCCCATTAAATTTATTAAGTAGAATATATTCTATAAAAAAACAGAATATCCTTTAACAATTTGCAAAAGAAGGCCTTTTATTTAGATATTTTTCACGGATTCATCATTAAGATCTTGTAATACTTAAGTTTTTAACATCGAATTTATATGTCCCTGCCATGTTTTGTTCATTAGCAGGCAGTGTGGATTTAAGCTGCACGGTAAATACGAGTTCATCGTCGGATATCCAGTAAGAATTAATAATCGTATATTTGCCCGGCTTCATAGCATTTTTCATAGGATCATCTATTTTTTTCTCATTTTCAGGATCATATATGAATACCGATTTTGTCCCGCCGGGGTTTGTAACTTCTGCCGATAAATATTTCCCCTTTTCGCTCCATGATAATGAATCTATAGTATTATTGAAAAAAAGGTCAATGGATTTTGCCTTCTTTTGTTTGCCGTCATAAACTATTATGGCCGGATGATTACCCTTTGTCGATATCGCAAGCATTTTCCCTTCGGCATCACCTGCTACAGGGCCAAATGCATCCCTGCCCACGCTGAACTTCTGGTCAGGCGTGGCGCCTTGCGGAACTGCAAAGGCAGGAAGATCGTCGAGCTTTATTATCTCCTTGCCCTTGATATCCCCCCCTTCTTTTTTGAAAAGCGTCCTGTTCTTTTCCATTACTTCGGTATTTTTGGATTTCTCTATCTTATCTATCACATATTTGTTTTTTTCTTTTATGATCGTATACTTATTCTCATCTAATGAAAAATATGGCTTGCCTGTTGATACCGAAAGAAGTACCGCGCTACCCTCTAATTTTCCATCCTTTTCTTCAAGGTTATCGACTTTATATCCGTTCGGATGAGGATTCTGTATAGCGGCAAAACTCCCCGCCTGCTGCTTTAAGCCCTCCGAATACAACCCCTTGGCTTTATCGATGTCCCTTAATACAAGGGCTTTCATGTATTCCTCCAACACTTTCTTTCCTTCTTTTTTATCCAGTTTCTCCTGATTTTTGTCTTCACTTTGCTCTGCCCCCTGTTCATCTTCGCTTTGCTTATTCTCAGGAGACTGGTTTTTGCTTCTGCCGCATGACGGTGCGTTTATAAAAACAATCAGGAATAATAATATACATAATAATTTTTTCATGCTTTTCCCTCCATGAAATTATTATTCCAAATTGAAAAGAATATATAAAAAATAAGGCGTATATAAATTATTAAACTTCGATTCGTAATTCGAAATCAGGCATAAATAAGATTATGTTATTTTGAGCGACGAATGAGCATTATGAAAGTTTTGATAAGTTCTTG
>JASEJN010000072.1 GCA_030016385.1 Clostridiales bacterium
TCATAGCTACCAAAAAATTTAAAGAATTACTGACAACTATCTTGACAATCAGCGAGATATAAAAATAACAGGTGGTTCACATTCAGCCACCTGTTATTTTTATATCTTAAATTACTTGCTTACATTTGCATCGGTACCATATATGAACTTGTAAAGCAAATCCACATTTTTATTCATATCCGGCTGCAATACATCCCCTACTCCCTTTATAGACGGGCTTGTATATGTTCCGTCGACAGGCAGCCTGTATTGCTCTATTGCACTGCTGTATCCTATTGCGCTTGCTCCGAGGCCCATTATATTTGTTGATGACAAATTTGTTTCAACATAAGGAAGTATGGAAGTCATTATTCCCGGAAGTTTAAGGGGCCCGGCCTGTTTTACCTTGTTAAAAAGCTGTGTAAGGACTGTTCTCTGCCTTTCCGTTCTTTCGTAATCGGCACGTCCGTAATATCTTATCCTCATATATGCAACAGCCTGCTTGCCGTTTAAATGCTGCATCCCGGCTTTTGTAATATGGGAAGCCACATTTGATTTATCGATTTTGTTCAGCTCATCAAGGTAGCTGTTCAAATATTGGATTTCACCTTGCTTTACATTTATGTCCACCCCTCCAAGCTTGTTTATAAGTATCTGAAGACCCTTGAAGTCCACGGTGGCATAGTATTGTATGTCGAGTTTGAAATCATTGTTTATGGTGTTTATGGCAAGCCCCGGACCGCCGAAGGCATATGCGGCGTTTAGCTTGTTTTTGTTATGACCCGGTATATCCACATACATATCCCTCATAAGGGATGTCAGCTTTATCTTCTTGTTTTCCTTGTCCAGCGAAAGGACCATTATGGTATCGGATCTTGACGCTTCAGTTCCCCTTCTGTCAAGTCCGAAAAGCGCATAGTTCGTTATATTTTTGTTTATTTTTTTGGCATCTTCTACAGGCACGTTTGTTATGCCGTTGTCGGTTGTAGGTTTATTTATATCAGTATGCTTCATAAGCGAGAGAATATAAAAAGCATATGCGCCCGTCGAGATAGCAGCGATCAATAAAATAGTGAATACTGCGATAAATATCTTTTTCCCTTTCGACATCCGCTTTTTATTTGAATGTCTTCCTCTTCTTCTTGATTCCATTATAAACCACCTTTTTTGCATTCATATATTTTATATAGCATTTACATGTCCAATATTTAATATTATACCATAACTTTAAGAATATAAGCAGAAAATGTATATTACAGGTTTGTAACCTTTTGCGATACTTGTAGTCGGCCATGGAAATATTATATAATTTTATGTGTACTATATTTCACAGAAAAAGAATCGCGGCAGGAAATGTAGATAAAGCTATGGTTTTAAATACTATATCAGTTTGAAGGTGATATCTTGTATAAACTTATTGTTACGGATATGGACGGCACGTTTTTGAATGGTCTTGGCGAAATAACGAGAAAGAACATAAAAGCTGTAAAAAAAGCCATGAAAAGAGGCGTTCAATTTGCCATAGTTACTGGGCGCCCATATGTCTCTGTCAAAGATATACTCAATGACGTTAAAATCACCTGCTCATGCATAGGCTGTAACGGGGCGCAGGTTACAGGCAGCGATGGAAAGCTTATAACGTCGCACTATTTGGATACGGATAACCTCATAAAGATTATCAGGATAGCAAAAGAGGCAGGGCTGTATTATCAGCTGTATGACGATTATTATATTTACACGAGCAGCAGGCTTAATCTTTTGAAGCTTCTTAAAAGCTATTCCAAAAAATCCATCAGAAGGCATATAACTTTAAGAAGACTTTACAGAGGCATCAAGAGGCTGTTCTTTACCGAAGTAAGCCTGAAACACGACCTTTTGGGTTTCGTATCCGAAAGGCGCAATAAATTTTACAAAATACAGATAGCATCCGTCAGTGCGGAGGATCTTGATGTAGTCTGCAAAAAAATAAGGGATATACCGGACATTGACATTACATCATCCAACTATTTCAATATAGAGGTGGGGCCAAAGGGGGTAACCAAGGGGACCGCTCTTGAAGAGCTGGCAAAATCGATGAATATCAAGCGGGAGGAGATCATCGCATTTGGAGATAATTTCAACGATATACCAATGCTTCAGTATGCTGGGTGCGGAGTTGCCGTGGAAAATGCCGAGCCCCCCGTGAAGAAGGAGGCGGACTATATAACAAAATCCAATGAAGATAACGGCGTCGCAGATGCCATTGAAAAGTTCATATTCAATGATGAAGGATAATCTTTGGGGAATACCTTGCGTCTAAGAAAAATCAATAAAAAATCGATGCATGATAAATTGCTTGATGCTTCGGACGGTTGGCATTTGCAGATTTTAGAGAGGCTGAGAATATTTGTCATGCTTATATTATGTAAAATGAGGGAGTCTTTTTGAGGACTGCCTTTTTATTTTTTTGCGTTTTTATGTGTTGGATAATTATGCTTCAGTTGGGCATAATTACAGTTATGCCCTAAATTACAAAAGTGCTGCTTATGATATTTTTATATAATGAAAATCAGCATTTATGGGAATTATAAAATTACATGAAAAAATCGATTATGAATGGAGACACAATTATGTTCGTAATATTTTTCATACTTTCATATGTGGTTTTAATAAGTATAATTGTCTTTTTAATATATAAAAACAGAATATGCAACCGGATATCGGCATATAACTTTGGTTTTGTGATATTGAATCCCGAGCAGCTGCAAAAACACGGCAGGAAAATAGCCCGGGAGCACCATGTCTCGAAAAGGTTTCACAATTGTTCAAACATACTGCCAAGGCTTAAAGATGACTATAAGCAGATAATAAAAACATACAAGGAGTTAAACGGCGATGTTGTAAACGGCGAGCCCGTGGTTCCGGCGGCCGAATGGCTGTTTGACAATTTCTATATCATTGAAGAGCAGGTAAAGGATATAAGGGCAAACTTTCCAAAGGGCTACAATGCCTCGCTTCCCTGCCTTACGGAAGGGATTTTGAAGGGATTTCCCAGGGTATACGATATCGCCCTTGAGCTTGTATATCATATCGACGGTTTGCTGGAAGAAAAGCTCATAATCAATTTTATAAGGGCATACCAGGAAGAGTCCCAGCTTACAAGCGGTGAGCTATGGGCGTTTCCCATAATGCTAAAGATCGCTCTTATAGAGGATATAAGGCAGATATGCGACGATATTTTAAAGTCCAGGGATGAGAGGAAAAAAGCCGCGAAAGTAGCGGATGCCGTCCTGATAGACGATAACAGCGAAAAGCTTCTTGACAGGCTTAAGTCTTATATAGATAATATGGAGGTTCTAAGCCCGGCATTTGCCGAGCATATCCTCCAGAGGGTGAGGAGCCACGGAGCCGATTTCGGCTCGGTTATGCATTATTTTGATGAAAAGCTGTCCTCACAGGATACAAATGCCGAGGAGATAATTCAAAGGGAGCACCAGGATCAGGCTCAAAAGCAGGTTTCGATAGGCAACTGCATAACAGGCTTAAGGCTTTTATCGAACATAGACTGGCATTCCATATTTGAAGTATTAAGCCCTGTAGAGCAGATACTATCGGGAGATCCTGCAGATGTATACCGTAATATGGATTTTCAGAGCCGCGACTATTACAGGCACGAGATCGAGGAAATATCGAGGCGCCTTAAGATTTCCGAATCCCAGGTGGCAAGAAAGGCTATTGAATGTGCCATGTCCGCTCCAGAAAATGCGGATTTGAGGCTGAGGCATGTAGGGTATTATATAGCAGGCAGAGGAAGCGAAAAATTCCATTCGATGCTCGATTACCGCCCCGGCGTTTTAAAAAGGACGGTACTCTTTATGAAAAGGCATCCGTTATCAGTGTATCTGCTGCCTGTATGTCTCATAACCCTGGCAATTTCGCTGCTTATAATGTGGTCCGTTCTTGGCGCACGGGAAAGTATCAATCCGTATATAACGGTGATAATATTTGCTTCGGGGCTGATTTTATCAAGTGAAATAGCCGTCGGCGTCGTAAACTGGACTATAACCCACATTATACCCCCTTCATTCCTGCCGAAACTTGAGCTAAAATCAGGCATACCTGAAAGCTTATCTTCGATGGTGGTTATACCTACGCTCCTTCAAAGCCGTCAGAGGGTAAAAGAGCTTCTGGATATGCTGGAGGTTTATTATCTTGGTAATCACGAGAACAACTTATATTTTGCGCTGTTGGGCGATTTTACCGATGCGAAGAGCAAAAATATGCCTGACGACGAATCCATAGTAAACTATGCCCTCGATGAGGTCAAAAAGCTGAATAGGAAATATTCATTTGGAAAGAACGATTTATTTTATTTCTTTCACCGGTATCGTGAGTTTAATAAAGCCCAGGGAGTATGGATGGGATGGGAGAGAAAAAGGGGAAAGCTTATGGAGTTTAATAAGCTTCTTCGGGGAGCGGATGATACAAGTTATTATGTCAAAAGCGGCGATATCAAAAAAATACCGAAGATAAAATATGTCATAACCCTTGATGCCGATACCGAACTTCCAAGGGGGACTGCAAAAAGGCTTATAGGCACGATTTTCCATCCTCTAAACAGGGCTATGGTCGATGACGAAGGCTTTCGTGTTATGCAGGGCTATGGAATACTTCAGCCGAGGATAAGCATTGGCGTCGTGAATGCCACAAAGTCCGTATTTTCCAGAGCTTTTGCAGGCCAGGGAGGTATAGATCCGTATACGACGGCTGTTTCCGATGTCTATCAGGATCTTTTCGGCGAAGGCATTTATACGGGGAAGGGAATATACGATGTAGATGTTTTTTTGAAAATGCTTGACGGATACATTCCTGATAACACCGTATTGAGCCACGACCTTCTGGAAGGCTCTTATGCAAGGTGCGGCTTGGTTACCGATATAGAGCTTGTCGATGGTTTTCCATCCACATACAGCTCCTATACAGCAAGGATGCACAGATGGATAAGGGGCGACTGGCAGCTTCTTCCCTGGCTTTGCTTTCGCGTTAAAAACAGGCGCGGGCAAAGGGTAAGAAACCCTCTTTCGGCAATAAATAAATGGAAAATAATAGACAATCTGCGGAGGAGCCTTATACCTGTTTCCCTTGTAATTTTCATAATACTGTCGCTGTGCCTTTCTGAAAGTTTCAGGAAAGCTGGTATTGCCATAGCCGCTTTCACTCTTGCGTTTCCCCTTATATCAGGTATGGCTGATGCGCTTATAGCAAACAGAAGGGAAAGCGATAAATCGAACGGGGTTTTATCGGATTTAAAGAATACGGCATGCCAGATCGTATTGCTTTTTATATTTCTTCCATACCGCGCTTATATCATGACCGATGCCATTTTAAGGACGATAGCGAGGCTATCGATCACCCACAAAAAGCTCCTCGAGTGGGAAACCGCGGCGGATGCGGAAAAGCGGTTAAAGAACAATATGAAAAGCTATGCAAAGAGGATGTGGATATCCCAGGCGACTGCCTTTGCAATGCTCGGCCTTGCCATAAGATATATGCCGTCGTCTACCGGCATATCGGTTGTTCTTGCCACAGCATGGCTCATTTCACCCTTCGCCGCCTATTTCATAAGCAAAGCGGAGGATGATGCAAGGGATGCGCTCTCTGATGATGACATATCGGAGTTGAGGCTGCTTTCAAGAAAAATCTGGAGGTATTTTGAAGAACTGGCTGATGCAGAGGATAATTATCTTCCGCCGGACAATTATCAGGATGATCCTCCAAACGGCGCCGCGCACCGGACGTCTCCGACAAATATCGGCTTGACTTTGATGGCGATGATGGCAGCAAGGGATATGGGATATCATTCCACGACATCGATGATAAGAAAGATAGACAGGATATTTTCGAGCATAGACAGGCTTGATAAATGGAACGGACATCTTTACAACTGGTACGATACAAAGACGCTTCAGCCTCTAAGGCCGCTTTATGTTTCTACAGTAGACAGCGGCAATTTCGTGGGATATTTGATGACGCTTAAGGAGGGGCTTGAGCAATATATGGATATCCCTTTGTGCGATGGCTCCATTGCAAGGGGACTCATAGATACTATAAAGCTTTTAAACAGCGACATTAAAGGAAGGAGCCTGGACTATTCATACCTCAGGGATTTTCAGGAAAGGGATAGCCTTAATGTAATCGAGTGGAAAAAGGCGCTCGAAAGTTTCAGAAAAAATAAACAGGCATTGAATAAAAGCAGTTATTTCAGAAAATCACCATATGATAAAAAAGTCGATGAAGAGCTGGATGAGCTTATAAGTGAAATAGAAGAGGCAATGCCATGGGTATCGTTTATGGAAAGTATGCCCGATTTTTTTTCATGCGAGGATATAAAAGGCGATTTGCTGAATATGTTTGACATGCTAAATGGGGATATATCCCTTACAGGCTTAAGCCGTGGATACAGAAAGGCTTTGAGCCTGTTGAACGCCATGATCGACAAGGTGCCGGAGGAATGCAGCGATGTCTGCAGATGGCTAAAAGAGCTTAAATTGGCCCTTATAAAGGCGGTATTGTTTGTGAACCGTACCATAAGCAATACAAAAAATATAATACAGAGGTCGAATAAACTTATTGCAAATACAGAATTCAGACAGCTGTTTGATAATAAGAAACAGCTGTTTTCCATAGGATACAGTGCCGAAGGCGAGCAGCTTAACAAATCCTACTATGATCTTTTAGCATCGGAGTCAAGGCAGACCAGTTTTATCGCGATAGCAAAGGGGGATATCGATCAGAAGCATTGGTTCAGGCTCGGAAGGTCCCTCACATATTTCAATGGTTACAGGGGGCTTGTTTCGTGGAGCGGTACCATGTTTGAATATCTGATGCCGCTTCTGATCATGAAAAATTACAGAAACACTCTTTTGGACAATACCTATAAGTTTGCCGTGAAGAGCCAGATAGCTTACGGAAAAAAGAAGAATGTGCCGTGGGGAGTCTCAGAATCCGGCTTCTATTCCTTTGATATCGGTCTTAATTATCAATACAAGGCTTTCGGCATACCGAGGCTTGGTTTAAAAAGGGGCCTTGTAAATGACACTGTCACGGCCCCCTACGCTTCACTGCTGGCGCTTATGGTCGATCCTGTTTCGGCCATGAAAAATATCAGGTTTCTAAAGTCCTACGGGCTTGAAGGGCAGTTTGGGCCTTATGAAGCCGTCGATTATACAGCCGAAAGAGTTCCCGTGGGTAAAAAATATATGGTGGTAAAAAGTTTTATGGTGCATCACCACGGCATGAGCCTCATGGCTCTTGACAATGCAATAAACGATAACATAATGCAGAAGAGGTTTCACAGGGACCCTGAAGTCAAGGCGACGGAACTTTTGCTTCAGGAGAAGGTCCCTTCGAAGGTGGTTCTCACGAAGGACATAGAGGACGAGATTTCGCCGATTAAAAAGATTGAGAAGAATTATGAGGAGTATGTCAGAGAAATTAAAGATCCGGTCGGCAGGTTTCCCGAGGCTCATATTTTATCAAACGGCACGTATTTCACCGTTGTGACAAACAGCGGATCGGGTTTCAGCAGGGCCTTCAATATGTCTGTTACAAGATGGAGAGAGGATGAAATACTGGATGATTCCGGAATGTTTTTCTATATACAGAATATAAATTCCAACGACGTGTGGTCTGCGGCATATGAGCCGTATAAAATTTTACCCGAAGACTATAAAGTGCTTTTTACAATGGATAAGATAGACTTTTTCAGGACTGACGGGAGCATCGATACGCATACCGAGATAATCGTATCCCCAGAGGATAATGCCGAAATACGAAAAGTATCGCTTACGAACCACAGCGGCCATGTGAGGGTCCTTGAGGTTACGAGCTATTTTGAGGTCGTAATGTCAGCGCAGTCCGCGGATATAGCTCATAGGGTGTTTAACAATCTTTTTGTAAAAACGGAGTTTGTTTCCGATATAAATGCACTGCTTGCGGTGAGGAGGCCGAGGGCCCGGGGGCAGAAGGAGGTCTGGCTCTGCCATACCGTATGCTGTGATGCCGAAACGATCGGAAGCGTGCAGTATGAAACAGACAGGGCAAGATTTATAGGAAGGGGCAGGGACCTTTCAGATCCTGTGGCGATGGATGTCGACCATCCTCTTTCCAATACCTGTGGAGCGGTACTGGACCCTGTGATGAGCCTGCGAAGAAGGGTAAGAATAAAACCGGGTGAAACCGTCAGACTTTCATACATGGTCGGTGTCGCAAAGACAAGGGAGGATGCGATAAAGCTTGCACAGAAATACAGCGATGCCGCCTCCGCCAAGAGGGCGGCTGAGCTTGCCTGGACGAGGAGCAAGCTGGAATTTGGATATTTGAATTTAAGATGCAGGCAGATAGAGCTTTACAGGAGAATATTGTCCCATGTGATATTTTCCAGCTCTTTGAGAAGGAAAATAGACGATATAATAATGAAGAATTCGAAAGGCCAGTCGGGTTTGTGGGCATACGGCATATCCGGCGACAACCCTGTAATTTTGATAGCCGTAAAAAGTTTGGATGAACTGGATATGGTTAAGGAAGCCTTGAAGATGCATGAATTTTTCCGTACGAAGGGTTTGATATCTGACCTTGTAATACTGAATGAAGAGACGGGAAATTACATGCAAACCTTCAATGAAAAATTAAAGGCGCTGATTGGCTCGGGGCATGCGGCACAAATGCAGGATAGGCCGGGCGGAGTATTCTTAAGGCAGTCCAGCATAATGCCGGAGGAGGCCCTCAACCTTTTGTACTGTGTTGCGCGGGTTGTATTCAGGGGAGAAGACGGTTCCATGTGGCAGCAGCTGAAGTTTTGGCAAGAGAAGACGATGCTGCCGGAAATCAGGAAAAGTTTTGGAGCTGCCCGCCTTTACAAGCCTTATGAAGAAGAGAATGAAAGGCTTCAGTTTTTCAATGGTTTAGGCGGTTTTACTCAGGATGGCAGGGAGTATGTTATAAATATCTCGGATGAGCAGAATACACCTGCTCCGTGGTCAAATGTAATATGCAACAGCAGATTCGGATTTCTGGTTACCGAATCGGGAGGGGGATATACGTGGTCTGAAAACAGCAGGGAAAACAAGCTGACCCCATGGAGCAACGACCCTGTGATCGATGAGCAGGGCGAAATAGTGTACCTTGAAGATGAGGAAACCGGGGAAATCTGGAATATAACCGCAAAACCGGCAGCTGAAAAGGGGAAGTACACCGTAAGGCATGGGTTCGGTTATACTGTTTTTGAACATGCAAGCCATGGAATAAAGCAGCATATGACTGTATTTGTGCCTGAGGAGGACAGCGTAAAGTTAATAAGCATTAAACTTAAGAATTTAACGGATATGCCGCGCAGGATCTCGGCGATATTTTATGCAAAGCCTGTTTTAGGGGTTACAGATGAAATAACAAAACCGTTTATAGTTACACAAGTCGATGATAAAACAGGCATATTTTTGATTAGAAACGTTTACAGCGATGATTTCCCGGGCAGGGTTGCATTTGTCGACTGCTCCGAAAGCGAAAGGACGGTAACAGGAGACAGGGAGGAATTTATAGGAAGGGAAGGCAGCTTAAAAAAGCCTGAAGGACTTTTAAGGGAGAGGCTGTCTGGAAGGACAGGTGCGGCATATGAGCCTTGTGCAGCCATGAAGGTGACATTTGAGATTAAAGGGAATCAGGATAAAGTCGTGGTATTTTCCATAGGCGAAGGCAGCGACATCGAAGGCGCCATATCGACGGCGTTAAAATACAGGGACACCTATGAGGCCGACAAAGCCCTTTTGAGAATAAAGGGTTATTGGAACAGGACATTGAGAACCATTCAGGTAAAGACGCCCGACGAATCGATGAATATACTTGCAAACGGATGGCTCCTATATCAGACCATAAGCTGCAGGATATGGGCAAGGTCGGCATTTTACCAATCCGGAGGGGCATATGGATTCAGGGACCAGCTGCAGGATGTGATGGCGGCGGCATACGTATCTCCGGAAATTACAAAAAAACAGATTTTAAACTGCTGTGCCCATCAGTTCCTGGAAGGCGATGTGCAGCATTGGTGGCATCCTGTGACAGACAGGGGAATAAGGACTAGATTTTCGGATGATCTTTTGTGGCTTCCGTATGTGACAATAGATTATGTAAATGTAACAGGAGATCATGGCATCCTGGATGTACAGGTACGATATATCGAAGATGAGCCTTTGTCCGAAAATGAGGATGAGAGGTACAACAAGCCTGGGATATCTTCAAACAGCGGAACATTATATGAACACTGTTTAAATGCCATTGAGAGGTCTTTAAGGTTCGGGGAGCACGGAATACCTCTTATGGGAGCGGGAGACTGGAATGACGGAATGAACACCGTCGGCAATAAGGGAAAGGGCGAAAGCATATGGCTCGGATGGTTCATGTATAAAATACTTGTGGATTTTTCTGGAATATGCAGAAAAAAGGGAGACGCAGAGAGAGCTGACAAATATGTGAAGACTGCCGGATATATAAAAGATTCCATAGAAAAAAGCGGATGGGACGGAAGCTGGTACAGGAGGGCATATTTTGACGATGGCACTCCGTTAGGATCTGCGGAAAATGCAGAATGCCAGATAGACTCTTTGGCCCAGTCATGGTCGGTGATTTCAAATGCTGCAAGGGAAACAAGATCAAAAGAGGCCATGAAAGCCCTCGATCATTATCTTATAAAATACGATGCAGGCATTATAAAGCTCTTGACTCCGCCTTTTGACATGGGGAATTTAAAGCCGGGGTACATTAAATCATATGTGCCTGGAGTCAGGGAAAACGGCGGACAGTATACCCATGCCGCCGTCTGGGTGATACTTGCATATGCGCTTATGGGGGACGGCAATAAAGCATGGGAGCTTTTCCACATGATAAATCCCATTAACCATGCGCTGACGCCTATGGAATGCTTCAGATATAAAGTGGAGCCTTATGTCATGGCAGCAGATGTATATGCTGTGGAGCCGCATACAGGAAGGGGCGGCTGGACATGGTACACAGGTGCGGCGGGCTGGATGTACAGGGTGTGCATAGAGCATATGCTCGGGCTTAAAATCCGCGGCGGTGAACTTATAATAGACCCTTGCATACCATCTTTCTGGAACGAGTTTAGTATAAAATATATGTATATGGATACGCTATTCAACATAAATATAAAAAATCCCCTATCGGTAAGCAACGGCGTGTCGTCCATAAAACTTGACGACAGGATTTTACACGGCAAAAGCATCATGCTCGTCAATGATAAAATGGAGCACAGTGTTGACGTCACAATGGGGTAAAAAGTAGGCTGTTGCACGCGGACTATCATACCGCGTGCAACAGCCTACTTTTGAAACAATTTTTTATTTAGTACGATGCAACTTTATGAGTAAAAAGTGCCTAAACAGTTTGATGTTTGCAGTATGTATGGATTGAAAGGATAAAAAACATTGGAATTTCTATAATTGCTGCTCCCATCATAAGATACGGTGCCCAGATGCTGAATGATCCGATTTGAAGAAACAAGGTATTTCTCAGCTGGAAATAAAAACTGTTTGTCAATCCACTACCCCCAGCGGGAAGCAAACATACCAACAGGTTGATGAAGTTTCCCTGTCCCACGGAGTAAAGAATGACGGGTAGCAAACAGAAGGCTATGGCAATGACCAGCGTAGTTGTGGGATTGTAACATTTTGCGGAGATAAATAGAGTAAAGCATGCCACAGCCAAAAGGGTTATGAGGCCGGCCAGAATGGTGAGCTCTTGTTCCTGACCCATCGTGAGGGGCAAGAAACTAAGTGCGGAAGATAGAACTTGCGCGGAAGTCTGCAGGCTGTCCCATCCATAGGCACTGTTGACAATGAGGACAAAAATAGAAATACATATTGTGAACATAGCGAAAACAATGAAAAGCGAAGCGCATAATTTTGTGGCGGCAAGCCGGGTTTTACCGTATTTTGTGCAGCGCAGGATATCGTCCGAGCCGTTTTGGTATTCTGCGGAAAAAATTGGCGAAACGATCACGGCGCAGATCAGGACAAGTAGAGAAATCAGTATCGCAAGGTTATCAGCGGCATCGCCTGTATATCCCTGATAAAATATGAAGGGGGTCTTCACTTTTTGGTTCAGTGCCATCACTTCTTTTTGAGCATCTGCGTTATTCGGATATTTTGCCTCCAATTGAGTTTTTAGCATTTCAGATCGTTGTTTATAAAAGTTTATAATGTCTTCAGGTTTGATTTTATTAAGGGACTCGAAATAATTTATACCGCCGGAATATACCTCGGAGATCATATCCAGAAAACTATTGATCGGAAGTAACTTTTCACGGTACACATCTATCGGAATATCCTTTCCGTACTTTTTGTAAACAGTCTGATAGGTTTTAAGAACCTGCTGAAGTTTTTGTTCCGTGAGAGGGCCCTCATACGGCTTTATCGCCCTTTTGCCGGTACGAATGGCAGCCCTGCCGGTGACCAATACCTTGTTGCCGTTTTTATCTACATCGACATACCTGGAATACGAAATCACTGCAAAGGATATAACAACCGACAGTGCAATGGCAATCGTGGCTGAAATCCATGTCATAGGTGACTTTATTACTCGTTTTAATTCTAAAAACATGATACGCATAAAATAATATCCTCCTTAGATTTTTGGCTGGCTTTATAGAATTTGATTTTTATCCGGCAACTCGTTTTCCCCGAATTGTTCCGAAAAATAATATAGGTACAGATCCTCCAGTGTCGGTTCAACTTGCACAGCATTTTCATACGGTTTTTGCTTCGATACGATACGTAGCATGTCCTGATTACCTTCATGTTTCAGGTTAGAAACAATATATCGATCGTTTAACTGTTCCGACTGCTTCGGGTCAGCCTTGCATTCCCATACATAGCCGTTGATGGATGCTGTAATTTCGTCGGGTTTTCCCTGATGAACCAATCGTCCGGCCTTCATGATGAGAATTTGGTCTGCGATGTATTCAACGTCTGATACGATATGAGTGGAAAGAATCACAATTTTGTCTTTTGAAATATCGGAAATCAAATTGCGGAAATGGACTCGCTCTTTTGGATCGAGTCCGGCCGTAGGTTCATCTAGCACCAGAATCATTGGATCGTTCAAAAGAGCCTGCGCGATGCCGAGGCGCCGTTTCATCCCGCCTGAAAATGTTTTGATTTTTTTCCTGGATACCGTTTGAAGTGATACCAATTCCAAAAGCTCGTTCGCGCGAACTTTTGCGGCACTTGCGGTTAGACCTTTCAAAGCCGCGACATACAGCAAGTAATCGATGGCGGTGAAAACAGGGTAATAACCGAAATTCTGAGGAAGATATCCCAGCAGGTCGCGGTAACTTTCTCCCATACTTATAGTATCTTTTCCGTCCAGCAGAACATTTCCTGAAGTGGGGTTCAAAATACCGCAGACCATACGCATAAGCGTGGTTTTTCCAGCGCCGTTTGCGCCAAGCAGACCATATATTCCTGGCGTCAGTGTAACGGAAAGCGAATCCACAGCAGTTTTATCCCTGTACTGTTTTGTAAGTTTATTCAGTGTCAATTCCATTTTTGTTCCTCCTTAAATTTATTACCATGTAACAGAAAGCGTTTTTTCTTTTGAGCAAAAACGATTGAGGCAGCGGAAAGTCCGGACGATTTCTATCGCAAGATATCCGATTGAGACTAAAAACATAATGGTCCAGATTCCTGTAGCGGTTGCTTCATAGCAATCTTTCATAAAAGACAATTTACGAAAAACAATGATGCAGATAATGCATATGATAGCGCATAAATAGCCGTCATATCTGTTTTTGACATGTTCAATTACTGTCAGGCACGCGCAGCAAGTCAGATTGAAAGGCACAAATAAATATAAAATCATCCGCAGGAGAAGTGCGCCATTGCTTGCAGCTGAGGCTGCCAAAATTGCTGTAAGGCAGCACAAGTCCGCCAGCCCGAGAATAAGCATCCTTGCGCCCATCAGTTTTCGTATGGAAAATCGAGTGCAGGATTCGATTTCCTCCATGTTGTGTGAATAGCTTTTCAAGACTTCAGGAAATCCAATAAAGGCGATCATCGGCGCAACGGATGAGAAAAGTAAAAAAACAGGCTGCATATCGTATTTCCCGAAGTGATACTGCTTCAAAAGAAAAAGAAATAATAAAAAAGATGCGGCCTGTGCCAGCCATACCCAGCGTTCGATAAACCGAACCTGCACCGCAATAAATCTCCAGAATCCAATGCGTTCAGATATCAGTTTTTCACTGTAACATTTTTTAGCAAGCTGTATGGTTTCTTGCATTTTATCCCTATCATAGGCTGGTACTGAAAAAGGTCGTAGATCCTGTTGGATTTTTTGGTAATTTATTTTCATAACCAATCCTCCTTTGATAGCAATTTACTCAAAGATTTAAGTCCCTGATTAAGTCGATATTTAGTAACAGACAATCCGGAATCCATGATTTTGGCAATGTCTTTTAACTTTAAATCATGATAAAACCTCAATTGAATGACTTCTTTTTGTTCTTCCGGTAATGCATTCAGTGCAGCCTTAACGGAATCGGCTGTTTCAAACTTTTCTCCCTCTGCATCTTTAATAGGCAAATTTTCTTTTCCAATATCTTTCAAAGGAATCGGAGTTCTCTTCCGTATTGCATTGACGCAGAGGTTATGGGCTATAACATATAAGTAATTTTTGCATTTGCCTCTTTGCATATAGCTATTGGAATTCCGGCAAAAATGTAAAAAGACTTCCTGTGTGATATCCTGAGCATCGTGTTTATGGCCCAGCCTTCGGTAACAATATGTATAGATATCGTTGTAGTATTTTTGGATAAGCTCGTCCAATGCCTTTGTATCACCGGACTTTATCCTTCGAATCAGCTCTCTGTCATCCATTGCCACACTTCCCTTTTGTCTGTACATTATATATAACAGTTTAACATTTAAAAAAGTCAGGATGTGAAAAGAAAACTGCAGAATGCCATTAGGACTCTCCATGATTGGATTTATAAAATTTGACAAAAAAAATTTTTATGTTACCCATGGGTAACATAAAAAATAAATAATTAAACATGCAATAGTTATTAATCATTCACAAAAAAGGAAAAATACATCTTTCAGAGCCTTAAGGGAGTTCACCTTTATCTCCGCTTTTATAATAATTATACCATAATGTAAGGCATTTCAGTCATCATAAAGCATAAAAAAGATAGCAACCTCTAGAACCTCCAATGTCCAGTACAAATTATCTCCAATTCGTAATTTGAAATCAGGAATAAATAGGATTATGTTATTTTGAGCAACGAA
>JASEJN010000073.1 GCA_030016385.1 Clostridiales bacterium
ATCCATAGATATTGGTATAATATTCCTTTTACCAGTAATTTGTCAGGTAGCACAACAGATGATTTTATTAATTTGTTAAAACAGGAGAGGAATTTCAAGGCAAATACCGCCAACGCGCAGACAAAAGAGGCTATGGAGTATATTAAAAATCATTATAATGAAGATATTGAACTGAATACGCTTGCAAATGCCTTATATATCAGCGAGTATTATTTGTGCCATATTTTCAAGGAGATTACAGGCATAACCGTCAGGGATTATATAACAGAGTACCGGATAAAAAAGGCCAAGCAGTTTTTAAGGGATAAAAAGTATAAGGTGTATGAAGTCGGGATGATGGTGGGTTACAATGATTCGAGATATTTTAGCCAGGTATTTAAAAGGATTACCGGAATGACTCCGAAGGAGTACAGCGTAAATTCCATATACGAAAGGTAGAGCTTACGTGTTTAATTTGCGTTTTCTTAAGATAAGACAGAGGGTATTTGCGATCTTCTTTGTTGTGCTAACATTATCTGCCACAATTATTTTTCAATCATACAAAATTATTACTCAGAATGTTATAAAGGATTATCTTTTCAGATATATTAACATATCTCAAAGCGAAATTGAGAGAAATCTCAAACTGCAGATAGATCAGGTAAATATGTTTGCATCAAGGTTGCTTATAAACAGCGATATATATATTCTGCTGAATGACAAGAAATCCTCTTACGATTCGAAGGAGCAGGGGCTAAAGAATATAATAGACAATCAGGTGATAAACAAGAATATAATAGGATATATATATATAATCGGCAAGGACGGGAATGTATATTTTTATGGCGATAAACAAAATATAGAGCCTCCAGACAAAAAGTATGTTGAGAGTTTGAGAAGCAGCGTCCCTCAATGGGGCTCCATAAAAAAAGATGATGACGGCAATGCTTATATTCTAAACGGCAGAAAGTTCTATAATTTTTACACCGGCCAAAGCATAGGGTATATGGTTATATATATAAAAGAAAGTTCTCTTTTTAATATGTATAACAGCATGATAAAGGACTGGGGCTATTCATTTTTAGTCGAGCATGACAGATATATTATATCATATCCGGATAAAAGCATTATAGGCGATAGGATATTTGACAAAGACACATTTGATTTTTCTCAAAATGAGTATTACAAGATATTAAAATATAACGGCAATAATACCATAATAACCATGTACGACATGGGAGACGATCTGAAAAGTTTGGGAATCGACTGGAAAATGTACAGCATAATATCGGACGGGGTATTGTTCAAAAATATAAGAAGAATAAATATATTCGCCGCTGTATTTCAAGCAATAATAATCATTTTTTCTCTGTTTTTGGCATATTTATTATCCCGAAATATAATAGATCCCCTTTCCAGGCTGAATAAAAAGCTAAGAACTTTCGGAAAAAACAGCGCTGATGTAAGCTTGTTCAAGCTTGGCAATAAGGACGAACTCTGGGTAATAGAAAAGAGCTTTAACGACATGGTTACCAGGATAAACGATTTAATCGAGCAGAATAAGGAAGCGATGGAAAGGCAGAGGGAGACGGAATTGACGGCACTGCAGGCCCAGATAAACCCGCATTTTATATATAACACACTCGACACCATAGGTTGGATGGCTAAAGTACAAAACCAATTCGATATTGAAAGCCTGGTTATAGCATTAGCCACATTTTTCAGGCTGTGCCTGCATAAAGGGGAAAAATTTATTACAGTAAATGAAGAGATCAAGCTTGTAGCAAGTTACTTGAATATACAGCAGGTGAGATTTCCCGGAAAATTTGACGTATCATACGATGTATCCGATGATATAAAAAATATAAAGATACTCAAGCTTATCCTACAGCCTCTTGTTGAAAATGCCATAACTCACGGTTTAAGCGAAAAAAGGGGCAAAGGGCATATACAGATAAGAGGCTATAGAACCGGTGATGATATAACATTTGAGGTTTATGACGACGGAATAGGATTTGACCCTAAAATGGCCGATAATGTCGCTAAATCATACAGAGGCGGAGGTTATGGCATAAAAAATGTGGATGAAAGAATAAAGCTGGAATATGGCAACAGTTATGGAATAAATATATACAGCAAAATAGGAAGCGGTACGAAAGCTATAGTCAAAATAAAAAGTTCCAGCCCTACTTAAAAAGATTTCATTTTGTAATATATATGAGTCAATGGTCTTGTAATGCTCTTATCCAGCGCACAGGCTATATAAATGGAGAAGACAAAAAATACCGCCGTAAATATTATGAATATACCTATGTATTCAGTGGATTTCGCAAAAGCATTCTTTATGGGGATAGCCATCGCTGTCTTAATATCCATGTCTGCAACATTATCATATAATATAAGTTTTTTCCCATCGGAAGATACAAAATACCCTTTTGTATCTTTCACTTTTTTCAGATCGGCACCGGATATTTTCTCACTGGAATTATTATAGGGCGATGGCAGCACATCTTCTTTGTCCCTTATTATGTATATGCTGTTTCCATCGAAGATCCTGTTTTGATTGTCAAAAAAATTGAATATAGTTTTAACATCGATATCCACGAGGGCATATCCGACGACATTTTTCTCTTTGTCATACATTTTCAGCAAGTATGACAGCACTCCGTCTCTATAATCAATTGAATCGTTGTACAGAAGTGATATATCCTTATATCTTGAAACCCACAGCGAGTTTTTTTCAGGGCTCATCGAAAAGTCCTCTATGGCAGGATTTTTCAGCAATGTGTCAAGGGGCGTCATGCCCGATATGGATGAATATGAATAGCCTTTGCCGTAGATTGCTATGCCCACCACATCCAAATTCAAACCTGAGGCAGTAGATTTCAATATCTGATCGGTTCCAGGGACAAATCGGTCATTTTTAAGTGTATAAACCAAAGCCGGATTGGCGGAAATAAGCTTTGACAATTCGGCTATGCCGTTTAAAAATTGCGAAATATTATTATTGCTTCCTGTAAAATAATTTGAGGAAACCTTTACGAACTGTTGATATAATATCTTTTTTGACCAGTTGAATGACACCCATGCGACTAATAAAGTCAATGATGTAATGGATATTATCGATATCAAAAAAATCCTTTTCGTTAAATGCTTAAATATTAAAAATACCTCCCTTCCAATAGCCATTATTATTATATTATAAATTGAGCAAATCTTCAAACAAAGTAACAATCCAGCAGCATTTTATTATCCATATGAGAATTCTATCATTTATATAAAGATCAAAATTTAATTTTACGGAGAGGGGAATTAGTATGAAAAAGGTTATATCTATCTCGTTGCTTTGCATTATGTTAATGTCTGTGTTTCTCACAGGCTGTGTACCAAAGAGCACAAATGAAGGCTCCACTAGCGGTAGCAAGAAAATCACTTTGGCAGTCGGCAACTGGCCGAGCGACCCCAAGGATCAAAATTTGCCCAAGATGAATAAGTTTAAAGAGGAATTTGAAAAAAAGTACAAGGACATCACCATAAAAGCCGACACATATGGTTATGATACGAATACATTCGTGCCAAAAGCTGAAAGCGGGCAATTGCCTAACTTATTTGTAACATGGTTTACAGAGCCGCAAAAGATCATAGATGCAGGTTACGCAGCCGATATTACAGAGTATATGAACAAATACGGGTTTGACAAGGCACTTAACCCCGACATGCTTAAAATATGCAGCAAGGACAACAAGATATATGGTATCCCTACGGGTGGTTATTATGTGGGGATATGGATCAACATGAATATATTTAAGAAAGCAGGACTGGTAGATTCAAACGGCCTTCCAAAATACCCCAAGACATACGATGAACTGGCTCAGGATGCCCAGTTGATCAGAGAAAAAACAGGAAAATCCGGATTCTTTTTTCCGACTACAAACAATCAGGGAGGCTGGCTATTTTTAAATATCGCATGGTCCTATGGAGCTGATTTCGAGCAGGAAGTCGACGGCAAATGGAAGGCGGTATTCAACAGCCCTGAGGCAGTGGAAGCTTTGCAGTATTTAAAAGATCTTAAGTGGAAATATAATGGATTGCAGAGCAATATACTGACAGATGTCAATGAAATGTTTAAGCTGTTTGGTACAGATCAGGTAGGAATGTCTTTTGGTTCAAAAGATTGGGTTAACGGTACTATTGACAAGTATAAGATAAGCAAGGATAATTTTGCCGTGTGTTCACTGCCTGCAGGGCCTAAGGGAAGGTTCTCACAGATGGGCGGAGGTTTGAATATGATCTCTAAAAACAGCACTCCCGAGCAGATAGATGCGGCGTTTAAATGGCTGGAGTTTACGGGATTTTCACCCAAATTATCGGAAGATGGTTTAAATAATATGGAAACATCATATAAAAATGATAAAGAAAAGGGACATGCTGTTGGACCATATGTTCTGCCCGTATGGGTGAATAAAGAAAGATCTGATGCGGAACAGAAAGTAAGGGATAAGTATACGAACGTCGATATGAAGCTTTGGGAAGATTATATGAAAAACGAGGGTGTGACGATAAAGCCGGAGCCTTCATATAACTGCCAGGAGTTATATAAGAGGCTCGACAGCGTAGTTCAGGCTGTTTTAACGAACAAGAATTCAGATCCAAAGGATTTGTTAAATAAAGCGGCAGCAGATTTCCAGAGGGATTATTTGGATAAGATCAATAAATAAAGCGATTTATAGTTTGAATTTATAATATTTCGAGGCTGTCCCAAAATTAAAATAAATTTTGATTTTGGGACAGCCCATTATAAATAAGGATGGTGAAAATATGAATTTGCCGATAAGCGATGGAGGTTTAATACCGAAAAGGCGGAAACCTTTATTGATAAGCATTAGAAATAATATATCATCATGGCTGCTGATTGTCCCCAGCCTTATATTTTTTATCGTATTCAACTGGCAGCCTCTTGTATCAGGGGTTGTATTATCGTTTTTTGAGACGAAGGGTTACAATGCAGTCAAGTTCATAGGGCTGCAGAATTACAGGGATGTTATAAGCGATTCCATTTTCAGGCAGACAATCACGAATACATTTATATATGTGGGGTGGTCTTTGATAATCGGGTTTTTGGTGCCGATTATCATAGCCGTAATTATAGACGAGATGCGCCATCTTAAATCTTTTTTCAGATTTTCAGTTTATTTTCCGGGGATGGTGCCGGCAGTTGCGGCAGCGATGCTATGGACATATGTTTTTGACCCGGGGCAGGGCGGACTGCTGAATATGCTGTTTAAACATTTAGGGCTGGCAAATTCCCAATGGTTGCAGAACGCTCATCTGACCATTCCGCTGATTGTCATCACGATGACATGGAGAGGCTTTGGAGGTACTTCACTTATATATATGGCAAGCTTGCAGGGTGTAAACCCCGAATTATATGAGGCTGCATCCATCGATGGCGCCGGCATATGGTCGAAAATAAAGAATATCACGATCCCAAGCATCATGCCTGTTATAAAGATATTGCTGATTTTGCAGATCATGGGAGTATTCAGGGTTATGCAAGAACCGCTGACGATGACGGAGGGCGGGCCCAACAATGCTTCGATGACGCTTATGCTGAGCAGCTATTTTTACGCATTCAGATATATACAGGCGGGCAGATCGATGGCGGTTTGCGTAATAACATTCATAATACTGCTGATTCTTACGATGATATACTTTAAGTTCAATAAATCCAATGATGAGGAATAAAAAGGATGGGGGGATATTCATGGAGTCTCGTACGGGTGGAATAATAAACACTTTGGATTTTAAAAAACCTGGTGTCAAGATTGTATACTGGATTTTTTTTGCTATAATGATTTTAGTGGCGCTGGTTTGTTTTGTACCGCCGTTGTGGCTTATCCTTTCAAGTTTAAAGGATATCAAGGAGTTTTATGCCATACCGCCCACATTGATACCGAAAACATTCGATATAGGGAAAATAAGGCAGGTATGGACAGATTACGATTTTTTACTGTATTATATAAATACATTTGGAGTAACGGCTGGTTCATTGTTTTTTTCTTTAGTATTTAATGCAGCTTTGGGGTATTTTCTTTCAAAATTGAAGCCGAAGGGAAGCGCCGTTATATTTTCATTGATATTATGGTCGATGATGCTGCCGAATACCGTAGGTATGGTTCCGGTATTTAAAAATATAATAGACTTTCCTGTTCTTCATGTAAACTTTACCAATACATTTTGGCCGATGTGGATGATGGCGGGTGCCAGCGCGTTTAATGTCATAATCTTTAAAGGCTTTTTTGACGGGATACCTCAATCTCTCGTAGAAGCGGCGAGGATAGACGGAGCGTCCAACTTTGGTATATTTTACAAAATCATTTTACCGCTCAGCAGGCCGGTCTTGATGACAATTGCGATATTTACGGTAAACGGTACATGGGCTGACTGGTTCTGGCCGTATATGGTATTGAAAGATAAGAGCGTTCAGACAATAATGGTCGCAATTTTCAATATGAGGTCGGCTTCAATGGATATTCAATTTGTCGGGCTGTCTTTAGCCATAGTACCCCCGGTATTGCTTTTCCTGTTTTTTCAGAAATACATCATGCAGGGATTTACATTAAGCGGAATAAAGGGATAATGGAAACCGGAGATATTATGTATTTATATAAATAATGAGGGAAGCGATTAAACCGTCATGGAAAACAAAAATAGGGTAGCTCTTGTTACAGGTGCCGGCAGAGGCATCGGAAAGGCAATAGCGCTGGAATTTGCTGCAAACGGCTATGATGTCGTAATACATCACAGGAAGGAGCCTGAAGGCGCGGCGCAGTTAGCCGGGCAGATAATGCAGATGGGAAGGAAAGCGCAGATAGTTACTGGCGATCTTACTTGTGAGGATGTGCCATATAAAGTGGTGGATGATGCATATAAAACCATGGGACGATTGGATGTTCTCGTCAACAATGCAGGCGCTACCATATCGGGACCGTTTTTGCAGATGCCTTTTGAAGAATTGGAACGGTGTTATAAATTGGACTTTAGGGCAGCATATCTTTGTGCACAGCGGGCTGCACGGCTTATGGTAGATACCGGAACGAAGGGAAGCATCATAAATATAACATCAGTGCATCAGGAAAGAGTAAACGATAGAGATTCAGTTTATAGCTCCATGAAGTCGGCACTTGCAAGGGCTACGGAGAGCATGGCCTATGAGTTGGCTCCGTATGGCATAAGGGTAAATGCCGTTGAACCCGGACGCATCCAGTTAGTTGAGCCTGAAGGAAAACGAAAGGCCTTTGTAGAAGGAACCGATAAGTCGATACCTTTAAGGCGTTCGGGTAGACCTGTCGATGTAGCAAAGGGAGTTGTCTGGCTTGCATCTTGCGATGCGGATTATATTACGGGAGCAACCCTCAGGATTGATGGCGGGTTGAATATACCCATGATGCGGGCACTTTATGATGGTAAACAATATTTTATCTGAAGGCGTATATTTTATATTTGAAGAATATTATTCCAATCGCTAAGCTCTAAGTATATAGAGTCTGTAAACTTGTTCAGGGCAGAATCAAGACTTATCTTAGCTCAAACATTGATTCTGCTAATCCCGAACTAAAGTTAACAGACTCTAAAGACTTTCCGCTAATTGCTCTTTCCATAATATTCTTCAGATAATCTTTATACACTTTTTATCGAATATAACTATTTATGAGAGGATGATTAATGTGCCGGAACTAACGATCAGAAATGTAAGAGTTATCCTTACAGCGCCGGAGGGAATTTCTTTAATAGTCATCAAAGTGGAGACCAGTGAACCGGGATTATACGGATTGGGATGTGCCACGTTTACGCAAAGGCCACTTGCTGTAAAGTGTGCCGTCGATGATTATTTAAAGCCCTTTTTGATTGGAAAGGATCCCCAGAGAATTGAAGACATATGGCATACAGCCATGGTGAGCGCTTATTGGCGCAATGGGCCTGTGCTCAATAATGCCATATCGGGAGTTGATATGGCCCTGTGGGATATAAAGGGCAAACTGGCAGGCATGCCGCTGTACCAGTTGCTAGGTGGTAAGTGCCGCCAAGCTGCTGCGGTTTACAGGCATGCGGATGGCAGGGATGAATCTGAAGTGGAGGAACATGTGCGTCAGTTTATGGAGCAGGGATACCATTACATCCGCGTACAGATGGGGGGTTATGGGGGACATGCTGCAAAGCTTAACAGTCCTGAAAATACACTGCCGGGCAGCTATTTTGATCCTGATGCCTATGCAAGGAGTATCCCTAAGCTTTTTGAATATTTGAGAGGGAAAGTGGGATTTGATGTAGAACTATTGCATGATGTCCATGAACGTTTGGTGCCCATTAAAGCGATACGGTTGGCAAAAGAATTAGAGCCTTACAGGCTGTTCTTTTTGGAAGACCCACTGCCTCCTGAACAGAGCCGGTGGCTTGAAATGTTGAGGCAGCAGTGCACCACCCCGATTGCCATGGGCGAACTATTTAATAATCCGAATGAATGGGTGAATTTGATATCAAACCATCTGATCGACTATATACGCGTGCATATAAGCGAGATAGGGGGCATTACCCCTGCCAGGAAATTAGCTGCGTTATGTGAGGCCTTTGGAGTTCAGACGGCATGGCATGGCCCTGGCGATGTATCGCCAGTAGGATTTGCCGCTAACGTCCATTTAGATGTGAGCTGCCATAATTTTGGGATACAGGAATGGAGCAGCCTTACAGAAAAGCTTCAAGATGTATTCCCGGGATGTCCGCAATTAAAGGGAGGCTTTGCATACCCTAACGACAGGCCAGGCTTAGGCATCGACATCGATGAGAAAAAGGCTGCCAAATATCCGTGCAGTGAAGACCTTCCGCGGTGGACGCTGACGAGGATACCTGACGGAACCTCTGTATGTCCGTAAAATAAACTTTGCTGTGGAATAAAACTTAGTGCAAAAAAGCAGCCTCGCTATATATGAGGCTGCTTTTTTATACATTCAGAAGGCGGATAGCCGTAATACTTTTTAAATAGCTTGCTGAAATAATATGCATCGGCATATCCGACACTCTTTGCAACATCTTTTACGCTGTGATGGCCCTCCTCGAGAAGGGTTTTTGCCCTGGATAGCCTGATCTTTATAAGGTAGTTTATAGGCGATTCGCCTGTTTCTTCTTTAAAAATCTTGCTTATATAAACAGGGCTTAAATACATGTTTCTAGCTATTTTATCCAGAGATATTTCCTTCATATAATTTTCATCAATATATGAAATGATCGCTTTTGTTATCCCGGCTTTGTCTCCCGGCTCAAAGCTGAAGGTAGTGCCTTCGATACATTCTTCATTGGAATAAAGAGCCTTAAAGAATATAGCGATAAACTTCATTACAAGGGCCTTAAGCATAAGTTCTGACATTGGTCCGCCCTTTTCCTGCTCAGCTAATATCTCGCTGCAGCATTTAAAGAAGTCCTCTTCATACTTCGGATAATTGAATACAGGTGAAATGTTGCTGTCGATAATATTTCCCCTTGGCAGGGATTTTACAAACAAATTATTAAATCCTATATGGAATTCCATTATTTCCTCTCCGGTCGCTATAATCTTTTCGTGCTTAACCCCCGAATTCAATACGATTATATCCCCTTTGCCAACTTTATACAGCGTGTCATTTATATTATATGTGCAGCTTCCGGATAAAACATAGGCGAGGGAAATGAAATCGTGGCTGTGGAGCTTCGTTATGTTTTCGTCATTAAATTTTTTTTTGAATATATATAGTACCCTTAGATTGAAATTTTCAGGAGTTATTGCTGGATCGCACATTAAAACCACCTCAAACATTAAATCAAATAAATAATTATATATAAAAATATACATCATATAGTTAAGATAATACATTTTACTTTATAATATTATACATCATAATTAGTAAGTTGAAAAATTTATTGAGATATTTCAGGGGTGATAAGTGTGGCAGACATAAAATGGGTATGGGAGTATATAAAGAAATACAAGGTAAGATTGATTGTAAGCCTTTTGTTGGTTCTTATGTGTTCGCTTATGAATATGGTTTCTCCATATTTGTCAGGTAAGATCGTAGATGATGTTATAAGAGGCGGCCATACAGGTTTACTTTCGAGAATATTAGGGATAATGATAGGAGTTACTGCGGTAAAGTCGATATTAGCATACAGGTTCAGATTAAACTTCGAGGTGATATCGCAGGGTGTAATCTATGATATACGTCAAGATGCATATGCAAAACTGCAGAAGCTGGACTTCGAGTACTTTGACAATACCAGGACAGGGGACATAATGACCAGGATGACCGGTGATATTGAGATGGTAAGGCATTTTATCGCATGGGTTCTTTATGCATCCTTTGAAAACAGCGCTATCTTTATCTTTGCAGTTATAATTATGTTTTCGATTAACTTTAAATTTACGTTAATATTGCTTGCCTTGACTCCTCTTACCGGATATCTAGCATATCTTCTGTCTGCTAATGTAAGGCCGACATTTGCAGATGTCAGGGAACAGAACTCGAGATTGAACTCGGTTGTACAGGAAAATATCAGTGGAAACAGGGTCGTAAAGGCATTTGCAAAGGAAGATTATGAGATTGAAAAGTTTACAAAGCAGAATGATGCTTATAGAAACAGCAATATAAAATCCGCGCGGGTGTGGGAAAAATATTTGCCTGCTCTCGATTCTCTGGGCGGAGTATTAGCGGTTGTTACCGTATTGGTCGGAGGAATAATGGTTATAAACAAACGGATGACCATAGGGGAACTTGTTACATTTAACAGTTTGATATTTGCGATAAATAACCCCATGCGTATGGTGGGCTGGCTGACAAACGACGCGCAAAGGTTCATGGCATCCGCCGATAAGATATCGGCAATTTTGAGGACCCAGCCTAAGATAAAAAATAAAAAACTTCCTGTGAATAAGGAAAGCATTAAGGGCAGAGTGGAATTTAATAATGTAAGCTTCAGCTATGGTGATGAACCTGTGTTAAAGGATATAAACTTTATTGTAAAGCCGGGACAGACAGTTGCGATCATCGGACCGACAGGTTCCGGAAAGTCAACCATAGTAAGTCTTATAGCCAGATTTTATGATTGCAATGAAGGAGAGATATTGATCGACGGGATTAATGTCAAGGATATGGAAATAAAGAAATTGAGAGACAGCATAGCCATTGCCATGCAGGATATATTCCTTTTTTCGGATACTATAGAAGGGAATATAGCCTACGGTGTGCCTAATGCAACAATGGATGATGTAAAATGGGCGGCAAATGTTGCCGATGCCCATGAATTTATAGAGAGTTTCCCCGAAGGATATGATACTATCATAGGCGAAAGGGGTGTAGGGTTATCTGGCGGGCAAAAGCAGAGGATAGCGCTTGCAAGGGCGCTCTTAAAGAATCCTTCAATTTTGGTCCTGGATGATACGACATCAAGTGTCGATATCGAGACAGAGCATCATATACACAAAACATTGAAATCGTATTATAAAGACAAGACTACTTTTATAATAGCTCACAGGATTTCAGCAGTTAAAAATGCAGATTTGATTCTTGTTCTGAGTGATGGAAAAATAATAGAGCAGGGAAAGCATAAGGACCTTATCGCAAAGAAAGGTTACTACTATAATGTATATATGAATCAAGCCGGAAACTTCGATGAGGCACGCAAAAGGGAGGTTGTCTAATTGGCAAGGAATAAGTTTGATATAGATGAGGAACTGGAAGAAGAGTTTAATTTTCAAAGTTTCAAAAGACTTTTAGGATATGTTAAACCTTATAAACGCCAGGTTTATTTTACGATATTTCTGATGCTTTCATCCAGTATTGCAAACCTTGCAGGTCCTTACCTTTTAAAAATCGCACTGGATAATTCAATCCCGAATAAGGATATAAAAGGCATTATAGAATTATCAGGGATATTTTTACTGACGCTTTTGATAAGTGCCGTTTGTTTAAAGTACAAAATAAGGATAATGTCCGTCATGGGACAAAATGTTATTTATAATATAAGAAAGGATTTGTTTGTGCACCTGCAGGAGCTTCCCTTTACGTACTATGACAGCAGGCCCCACGGCAAGATTCTCGTAAGGGTTGTAAACTACGTTAATTCATTAAGCGATCTGCTATCAAACGGTATCATAAACTTTATAACCGATATATCCAGTTTGGTATTTATAATAGTGTTTATGATGCTTATTAATGTCAAACTGACGCTTATATGCATGGTAGGAATTCCTGCACTTGTTGGAGCCGTGTTTCTGATAAAAAATGCCCAGCGTAAAGCATGGCAGGTGGTAAGCAGCAAGCAGTCCAACCTTAACGCATATATACACGAAAGTATTTCAGGCATGAAAGTTACTCAATCGTTCGTAAGGGAAAAGGAGAATCTGAAAATCTTCGGTACCCAGAGCGACAGCTGCAGAAAATCGTGGATGAAGGCCGTAAAAATACAGTTTTTGATGGGGCCTTCTGTTGATAATATATCCATCCTCACCATATCGCTTGTATATTTGTTTGGCGTATCATGGATAGGTAAGGGCGTAACCGTAGGTGTGCTTATCGCATTTGTAGGGTATATCTGGAGATTCTGGGCACCTATAAATAATATTGCAAACTTCTATAACCAGATAATAAATGCGATGGCATATGTTGAAAGGATATTTGAAGCGATGGACGAAAAAGTCACCATAAAGGATCTGCCAGGTGCAGTTGAAATGCCTCCTATAAAGGGAGATTTAGAGTTCAGGCATGTAAATTTCAGCTACGATGAAGGACGCCAGATACTTTATGATATAAACTTCAAGGTTAGAAGAGGTGAGACCATAGCCCTCGTCGGGGCCACAGGCGCCGGAAAAACTACGATAATAAGCCTGATAAGCAGGTTTTATGATGTTAAGGATGGAAACATACTGATCGACGGAACAGATATAAAAGATGTGACATTGAAATCACTTAGAAGCCAGATGGGCATAATGCTTCAGGACTCGTTCGTTTTTTCAGGAACGATAATGGACAATATAAGGTATGGAAAGCTTGATGCCTCCGATGAAGAAGTTATAGCAGCGGCAAAAGCCGTAAAAGCCCATGACTTTATAATGGAAATGGAAAATGGGTATATGACGCAGGTCAACGAAAGGGGAACAAGACTTTCCGTCGGCCAGAGGCAGCTTATTTCCTTCGCACGTGCCCTTCTTGCCGATCCGAGGATACTTATACTCGATGAGGCCACGTCGAGCATAGATACGAAAACCGAAATGGCACTGCAGGAGGGGCTGCAGAGGCTTTTGCGCGGCAGGACATCCTTTATAGTGGCACACAGGCTCTCAACTATCAGAAATGCGGATAGGATTATGTACATCGATTATGGAAGGATAGTCGAAGAGGGCACTCACGATGAACTTATGAAGAAGAAAGGTGCATACTGGAAACTATATAGTGAACAGTATAACCTGCTTGAGGCGATATAGGGACGGTTAAGCAAACGCTAGGGACGGTTAAGCAAAAGTTGGGAGTTGAGGTTGCAAGTTTGGGGACGGTTAAGCAAAAATAATTGAATTATGCTGTGCTTATCCCGTTCCTATATTGATTTTTATTCTTGAATATGGAAATGTCGATAATATGGCTATATATTCATGGTATGTTAGGTTTGTATACTCATGATTATATAGCCTGTCTACTTTTTATAAGACAAAAGAACAGTTTATTTTGTAAAAAGATTTTGAGTCTGTATATCCATATCGGAATGGCTTCATTGTATATGCTGTCTTGCATCAAGCTGCGTATTCGCTGATAAATTCTCTTATTATGTCTTTAAACTCTTTCCTTTTGCTTATAAGGCCTATGCCCCTGCTGCTCAACATGGAAATCGACGACTCAGTTATGTTACCTATGATTCTCGATATATCCGTGCATTTATAGTTGCACAAACACCTCATAAGGACAACCAGCATGGACTTTGCATCCATGTTCTCTTTTGAGTTTTTTATCCTTATTTCTATGTCTGATATGTTGAATTTTTTAGCTATAAACATGGTTATGCTGTCAGGTGAAATGTCCCTCACAAGTATGGTCCTGCCGCTTCTGTATTCGGTTCCTTCATTCTTGAACTCCAGTTCATTTTTATATTTTTCAGTGTTGTACCTGTATACAAGCTGTATATAGTTTCTTCTGGCGCTTTCAGTGTTGTTGCCGAACAGGCTCATGACAAATCCTG
>JASEJN010000074.1 GCA_030016385.1 Clostridiales bacterium
GGCATTTATTATATTAGCACCTTAATTTCTTTTCGTCAACTCTTTTTTCGCTTTTTTCTTCTTTTTCTACAACTCTTCGCTCCTATGATCTTGTCCCGTGAACAAGCAACATTAGCATTATATACCATTTCCCCTGCTTTGAAAAATCGCAGCAATAAAAAGTGGCATATCCCTTAGTAAAACTGTATGACTGAATATGCCACTGATTCTGATACATCTTTGCCTGAATCACATATACAATCTTAAGAACAGCAGCAGCAGGAAACCTGGTATTCCAAGTATTCCGACTGTAAGAATAGAGCCGGGATTTATCCCGATTGTAATTCCTATGTAATGCCCGACGAGATTGAAAATAATGAGCCCGACAGTACCCGCGATACATGCCATGCAAATTTTCAGTAGTTTTTTTAACGGATTTGCAAATACTGCAAATATGAAAACAATGATAATGAAGCCGAAAATATAAGCGGTTATTGTCTGAAAGCTAACTCCGAATATCAATTTATCACCTCCGGAGCAAAATAAAGTAGGTATCCATATAAAATACCTACTATTAATATATATCCTTTTTTTGTTATTATGATAAAATTGCGTATTAAAGTGATGTAAAGTTTATATACTTTATATTTCTTTCCTTTGCTAATTTCATAAGATAAGAAATTCTTAATTTTATCGCATATTGCTCATAAATTGCATACTCTATAAGATCAGGATCATTTGCATTATCAAACAGCTTCTCTATAGCCTCCAGATCTTGATTCGCTTCTTTTACAGCCTCCACTATTCTTTCAGGTTCATCTGTCTTCGATAAACCATAATTTGCATCTCTCTTTGCAAATAATGATTTTAGTAATCCGCTCAAGCCTTTGCTTTCAGGCAATCCCAAGGATAAATTGTCCATACATATACCTCCAAATAGTTCTAAATGCTCCCAACGATCAAAATTGAAATCGTGGGCTTTTAGTTAAGCCGATTGTAAATTATAAGGCTTGTTCCCTTGCTGGCAACAATATGATTTAATTATGCAGAAAATACACATTACAAATTAAAGTTTTAATATTATCTGCCAGCAACTATCGGAAGCTTTATTTTATATATATGCTATTAAAGATACAAAATAAACTATGATTTACATAAAAAAACAAGGAGTATAAAAATATAATTTATTTAGCATATAGCATATATTATGCACATCGCTTCCATTTAACCATCAACCTTATTTTGCTAAATTGTTATATTATGTTTATATCCTAATTTTACATTTTTATACTTCTCGTTTTACGCAAATATTAAATTTACACATTTTTATTATAGATACCACTGTATTTCGGTATACGATATGGATCTTTTGAAAGCAAAGCCCTAACCTAATATAGATTTTATAATGTCCTTTCGCTAATCAATTTTTTATACCATAGGGCACTGTCTTTTAAAATCCTTTTCTGTGTTTTATAATCTACATAAACAATGCCAAAGCGTTTTGAATACCCATAGGCCCATTCGAAATTATCCATAAGCGACCACAGGAAATAACCTTTAAGGTTTCCCCCCTCTTCAATAAATCGACCCGCATTATGCAGATGTTCCTTAAGATATTCTACTCTTTCAGGGTCATGCACGTGACTATCAGTGGAAACCTTATCCTTAAATGCAGCACCGTTTTCTGTTATATACAAAGGAAGCTTACCTGTATATTCATTTTTGAGCCTTGTCAGGAGCAGATACAGCGACTCGGGGCTTATCTCCCAACCCATATCCGTCTTTTTGCCAGGTCCTTCCGAGAACTTAACATTAAACATCCCATCATTACCCTTTTCAACTATTGCTCTTGAATAATAATTGATGCCCAGAAAATCAACTTGCTGAGAGATAGTTTTAAGGTCGCCATTTCTTACGAAATCAAGCTCTCCGAAAATATCACCGATAAGCTTTTCTATATCCTTCGGATAAGCGCCTTTAAAAACAGGATCAAGGAACCATCTGTTTGAACATCCATCAGCTAGAACAGCAGCCTCTTTATCATCTTTGCTGTCAGTCTTTGGATATACAGGCGTAAGATTCAAGGTAATCCCAATTTTTGAATCATTTATGTTTAATTCTCTAAATGCATCTATGGCAGTTCCATGGGATAATAAAAGGTGATGGGCTGCAGTTAAAGCCTCTTTAAAATCCTTATGGCCCGGTGCATGAGCTCCTGTATAATATCCGAGAAATGAAGAACACCACGGCTCATTAAGGGTTATCCACATATCGATATATGACCCGAGCTCAGAAAACAGCTTTTCTGCATATTCTCCGTACCAATTTACAACATCCCTGTTAAGCCACCCTCCAATATCATCAAGCCACTGCGGAAGATCCCAGTGATAAATTGTAGCACATGGTTTTATGCCATTATTCAATAGTTCATCTACAAGCCTTTTATAAAAATCCAGTCCCTTTTGATTAAACTCTCCTTTTTGGGGGAATATCCTCGGCCATGCGATAGAAAATCTGTACGCATTTACACCTATGTCTTTCATCATTGAAACATCTTGCTTATATCTGTGATAGTGGTCGCAGGCAACGTCACCCGTAGCTCCGTTTAAAACCTTGCCTTCCTTTCTGCAAAATGTATCCCAGATGGACATGCCTCTTCCATCTTCATTATATGCTCCTTCCACCTGATATGATGCTGTGGCGGTTCCAAAGAGAAAATCTTTATCAAACTTTACCATTATTTCCCCTCCATATAATAAATTTGTCTAACCAATAAAATAATACCATATATTTATTTGACAATAAAGAATATTTTACCAGTACCTCGGTCAGGGTACATATTTTATATTTGAAGAATATTATTTCAATCGCTAAGCTCACAGTCTTAAGAGTCTGTAAACTTGTTCAGGACAGAATCAAAGTTTCAGTAAAGATAGACTTGCCATATTTGTGCTAAATTGTTAGAATTAATTAATAAATGATAATCGGAACCATACTTTTGCTCTCCGGGGTCAGCCTCATAAAAAGATGAAATGGAGTACTCCATTTCATCTTTTTACGGGAATCAGTTTACCACTTTCTTCCCGGATCTTCTGACATGTTGTTAACAGTTCCCTGAGGATAAAATACATTGACATGATCTACTCGGGGATCCGGATTATTTTTTGTTTCCTGTGGAAATATGAATTTAAGCTTATATTTGGAATTCATGACGTATCCTATTATATGCTCTTTATTGTAAATCTGGTCATATGCCGGCTTTCCAAGAACGCCTTCCACCTTTTTTAATGTTAATGTCTTAAGTCTGCTGTCATATGATCTCGATTCAAATATCTGTGAACCCTTATTAAACCCAAATACCACACCTTTCTTTTCATATGTGACATAAGTCCCCTTAGCTGATCCAACATAATCCTGGCTGTCAGGTTTCCCTAACTTTTTCATCATATCTTCGATTACAGTCTTGCCTGCAATGGCGTCGCTGTTTATAATCTTTCCATCCTTTGCCAGTTTAACAATAGTATCTATTAACTGTTTTTGAGTATCAACAACGGTTTTTTTGCTGTCATTTGAAATTTGCTGATTGTTATCCGCGTCTTTATTATTAGCCGTATTTTCATCATTCTGGGAAGTTCCGCTGTTTATATCTATTTCCGACTGGTTTTCACCGTTTTTATCCGTGCTATTATCATACTGATTCTGGTTCTCAATCTGCTGCTCGTTCTTTTTACTATCAATGACTTTTTTTGCATTGGTCAAGCCTACATACCCGATCACTAACGCGAGTATTATCGCAAGTATTGACCATAAAACAGACTTATTTTTAAACATCGATATCATAATTATTCTCCTTTTGATTTCGGATTTGCTTGCAATCCCGGCTGTGCCTGGTATTAAACCTCTATTTCCTGCCATTTGGGCAAGCTTTATTATGGTTTCTCCATATTTTTTCCATTCGTTTCCCCTTATATGATCTAAAACGTATTCATCACAGGCGATTTCCGAATCCTGCCTCATCTTGTGAAAAGCATACCAGATGACAGGATTAAACCAGTTTATAGCCTGCAAAACCAATATCAGCCAGTTTATCAATATATCCATTCGCCTGTAATGTGACAGTTCATGAATGAATACATATTTTATATCATTGGCGGACAATTTATCAAGCAGTCCATATGGTATCAGTATTCTGGGTTTGAAAATGCCCGTAATCGATGGTGTCATGACATCATCCGAAAAAATAACAGGTATATTGGCATCGATCCCCATATATTTTTTACAATCATTCAGTATTTCATTATTCTGTTGATCTTCAAGCATTATATTTGCTTTGGTGCTTTTAGTGAACCTCATATAAACGCTTATTGTCCATATTAAAAATATCAAAACTCCAATGATCCAGACAATACTTAAAATGTCATATATATAAAGGTTTTCAGCACTTTTATTTTCTATGCCGTCATCATGAGAAGACATATTATATGAACTTCGTATATTATCCGGAACAACATCGATATTTTCAGGATTCGAATCCCTGTTTATATATGTCCCGACATCATAGGATGCAGGCTTTAATAAATTATATATGCTGAAGTTGCTTTCAGGAAAATATGGCACCATAAGCCTTATAATCAAAATAAACCATATGAGATAATGCCATTTTGCCCTGAACTTTTGTCTGAATATTGCCTTTACTACAATAATCAATGCTGCAATAATGCTTCCCATCAGTGAAAGCGAAAGCACTTCCCTGAATACTGCCACAAAAATCATATACATCACCTGCTATTTTTTGTTTTTTCATCAAGGATTCCTTTAAGTTCATTGATTTCATCCTGCGAAAGCTTATCATCCTTTATAAAATTTGCAATTAACATGCGCAGTGAACCGCCGTAAACTTTCTTTAAAAACGTATTCGTTTCTTTCTTTACACATTCGTCTTCGGCAACCAACGGATAGTATTCATAAAATGCCGAACCCTTTAAAGCTCTGACCGCCCCTTTTTTCACCAACCTGTTTATAAGGGTATGAATGGTCTTAGGGCTCCATTTTGTGCTCTTTTTCAATTCTTTGATTATTTCAGACGCTGTAAGACGCGGCCTTTTCCATAAAACTTTCATAACCTGCCATTCTGCATCCGATATTTGAGGTAATTCATTCATCTTTATTTATTCTCCTTTGATCTATTCCATAATGTGGTTAAAAATATGCTATAGCTCTGTTAAAAGGTATGCCTTTCTTAACAGAGAGCCTGATAATATATTCTTGTAATTATATATTACATTTGTAATCTCTAAATGTAAAGTGTTATCGTGTTTATTTCTGAAAAATATTATGAACAAGGGACCCGCAGATACCGTTAGCACATATTCTTTTGAACTTCATAAAATATTATTATGTAAAAGAAATAGACTTCATATATCGTTATAAACGGGAGATGCTTATTATGTGCGGCATTACAGGATGGGTCAGTTTTAAAGAAAATATAAAAAATAATTTTAAAATAATAGAGGCTATGACGGATACATTAAAAAAAAGAGGACCTGATGATGCGGGAACATTCTTATCACCTCGCTGCCTGTTCGGGCACAGAAGGCTCATAGTCGTAGATCCGTCAGGCGGCAGGCAGCCTATGACAAAAGTAAAGGGTAAAAGCTCATATACATTAGTATACAATGGAGAACTATATAACACTGAAGAGTTAAGGCATGAACTGCTGAAAAAAGGATACTGTTTTGATTCTTATTCGGATACGGAAGTCCTTTTGACATCATATATCGAATGGGGGACAGAGTGTGTAAAAAAGTTCAATGGCATATTTGCATTCGGCATATGGGATGATACAAAACAAATGTTATTTTTAGCAAGGGATCCTCTCGGCGTTAAACCCCTCTTTTATTCATTCATAAATGGTGATTTGATTTTCGGATCGGAAATAAAGACGCTGCTTGCGCATCCTGACGTAGAGCCGGTTATAGACGGCGAAGGGCTTATGGAGGTATTCGGGCTCGGACCTGCAAGATCCCCGGGATCCGGCGTGTTTAAGTATATAAAAGAGATAAAGCCCGGCTTTTATCTTACATTTGAAAGATCAGGCATCAAACTCAACGAATACTGGAAATTAGAAAGCAAACCTTATGATGAAAAACTTGATTTTACCATAGAGAAATTAAGAAGCCTTATAATCGATGCAATCGAAAGGCAGCTTACAGCTGATGTACCCGTCTGCACATTTCTTTCAGGAGGACTGGATTCAAGCGCAATATCGCAAATAGCAGCAAACACATTTAAGAAGCAGAATAAGGGCCCCCTCGATACGTATTCTATAGACTATCAGTTCAACGACATATATTTTAAGCCTGACGAATACCAGCCCAATACCGATTCGGATTATGCATATAAGATGGCAAAGCATATCAACAGCGATCATCATAATGTGATAATCAAAACGCCGGAGCTTATCTCAGCGCTTAAAGATGCCGTAATCGCATATGACCTTCCCGGTATGGCGGATATAGATTCATCCCTATACCTTTTCTGCAGGGAGATAAGGAAAAAAGAAACAGTCGCGCTGTCGGGAGAGTGCGCAGATGAAATATTTGGGGGATATCCATGGTACAGAAAAAAGGAAGATATATATTCCGGTACATTCCCATGGTCAAATGCCATTAAGGAAAGAAGAGAACTTTTGTCCCCTGAATTTAGAAACCTTCCGTTAGAATCCTATGTAAAGGATAAATATGATGAAACAATTAATGAAGTGGATCATATTGACGGAGAATCCGAGTATGAAAGGCGCATGAAGGAAGTCTTTTACCTTAATCTGAAGTGGTTTATGATAACGCTCTTAAACAGAAAAGACAGGATGAGCATGTCAAACAGCTTGGAAGTAAGGGTACCATATGCGGACTACAGGATTGTGGAATATGCATACAATATACCCGCATCCATAAAACTCCTATATGGCAGGGAAAAGGGACTTTTAAGAGAATCATTAAAAGGCCTTCTTCCGGAAGAAATAGTCCTCAGGAAAAAAAGCCCCTACCCCAAAACCCATGTGCCTGCATATACCGAGGGCGTGCAAAAATGGGCACGTGATATTTTAAATGATAAAAGATCGCCTATTTTGCAGGTCATAAATATAGAAAAATTTAAAGATATAATCGAAAGCGGCGGCCGATCCTTTAAAAAGCCATGGTTTGGCCAGCTTATGAGAGGGCCTCAGCTTATAGCATACCTTATAGAGGTAGATACATGGATGAGGGAATATAAAGTAAAAATAGAATGATTCTGCCGTGAAAACGCTCGCGATGGCGGTATATGTAAATCTTAAGAATATTTATTTCAATCGCCAAACCCACAATCTGAAAAATCTGTAAGCTTATGTTTTTTGAGCAACAAATTATAGTATTCAAAAAACATAAGCTTACATTATGAATAAAATAACTTCTATGAACCCGTTGATTTATAATGCCTGACCCCAATACGCCATAAAATATAACTTGGTATCAAAAAAAGCATAGAAATAACGGGGGAAAGCATATAAAATAGACCATAACCTTTATTTTTGCCGATTATATATAAAAACGGATAATAATTTATAAATGCAATTGGCACAACAAATGTAAAAAACTTAATCACCCAATCTTTATATATATCCAGAGGATATTGTGCAAGTTCTCTGCCGCCATCGGTGAATATGTTCATGAATTCAAGCCCTTCCAGGGTGAAAAAGCATATGGCCGCATATATCATGAACAATCCGAAAAACAGGCAGATTCCTCCTACGATCATCAATAGCAGTGTCACTACCTTATCAATGCTCCAATATACCCTGCTTGATGATATCGCATATATGAGCACAATAAATGCCTGGATTAGCCGCCCTATCCTTGTAAATTCGATTCGCGAACCTACAATCTGAAGGATTTCATTCCTTGGTCTTACCATAATCCTGTCAAATTCGCCATTTGATATTATCCCTGAAAATGTATCGAATCCTCTTCCAAAACATTCTGCTATCGCAAATGACATGAAAATGGTACTGAAGCACAGCAATACTTCATTGAATGTATAACCCTTTATACTCCCGAATCTGTCGAAAAGAAAGTACATACTCAGAAAAGAAAAAAATGTCGTCAGTCCCGTCCCAATCGAAGTAAGAAAAAATGAAGTCTTATATTGCATAACCGAACGCAAATGAATCGAAAAATATTTAAAATAAAGCTTCAATTTCTATCCTCCCTGTACAACCACATTTTTTAAAGCTCTTGACATCAATATTTTGCCAATGGCCACGAGAATTACAGCCCACGCTGCCTGTAATAAGACGGCCAAAGCCGCCTTATCCGCCGGAATATTGCCGCTGTAGATGCGAAATGGTACATTTTGCATAGCTGCAAAAGGTGAAAAATCTATGTACTTTGTTAACCAATCGGGCAATAATGGCAGAGGTATCAATCCGCCCGAAAGAAAGTCCGCTATCATAACCAGCGTGATGCGGGCACCCACAGGTGAAATAGTATAAAAGGTAAATATATAGACAAGCATACAATAAGCTACGACTACAATCAGCGCCAATGCCATCGATACAATAAACAGAATTGCAAAAATCCAGGAATATGGCATGCCGAGTTTATATGGTTCCGGTAAAACAAACGCGGCGATAAGTATGGGAAAGCATCTAAGCGCAGCTCTTGAAAGCCTGTATGCGCAACTCTTTGTAAACCACATATTATATATGTCAAGTGGTCTGCACAGTTCATATGAAACATTGCCGCTCGTTATCAAATTAAAAATATCGTTATCCACAAACCACGTCATATAAAGGGCCAGAAAAGCTTGCTGAAGCCATATATAGCTTGAAAGCTGGTCAAACGGCATCGGGACGATTCCGGGATTGCTTTTATAAAAAGCCTGATATAGCATTATAAACATGAAGCCCCATGCAAATTGCGTCGCTATTCCGGCATATGCTGCCGTTCTATATTGCAGTCCGTTTATAAACCTTATCCTGAAAAAAGATATGTACGCCTTCATAATCTATACTCCTTATAGAGCCTGACTACAATGTCGTCCATAGTCGCCGTATCCACTGTAAAGTCCGTAATATCTACTTTTTCCGCAAGATATGATATAGCCGATGATACTGATATCTCTACAGTATCGATATGGATTACAGCATGTCCCTCATATTTCTCGACGTATGCCATTCCCTCAGGCAATTGGTTTAAATCGCCTGCATAATCAATAGTTATTGTTTTAATACGATTGAATCTCAATTTCAAATCATCTATATTGCCGTCAAGCAGTACCCGTCCCTTGCCTATAAGTATAATCCTTTTGGTCAATGCTTCTATATCCTGTGTATCGTGAGTCGTGAGAATGACCGTGGTTTTGTTTTCTTTATTTATATCTTTGATAAATTCTCTTACAGCAATCTTTGAAACCGCATCAAGACCGATAGTAGGTTCATCTAAAAACAATATTTTCGGGCTGTGCAAAAGCGATGCGGCTATTTCGCATCTCATACGCTGACCAAGGCTTAGCTGACGCGTCGGCATCTTGATTATGTCTCCTATATCGAGGAGTTCTACAAGTTTCTTAACGTTTCTCCTGTACTTATTTTCAGGTATGTTATATATATCTCTGATAAGTTCAAATGAATCTGCAACAGGTACATCCCACCACAGTTGGGAGCGCTGCCCGAATACTACACCGATCTCCCTTACATGATTGATCCGGTCTTTCCATGGAACTCTGCCGTTGATAATGCATTCGCCCTTATCAGGATATAGTATACCGCTCATAATCTTGATTGTCGTGCTTTTTCCAGCTCCGTTCGGCCCTATATAACCGACCATCTCTCCATCTTCTATAGTAAACGATACATCATCGAGAGCATGTATTATGCTGTATTGACGCTTAAAAAGCGACTTTACGGCTTTCTTTAGCCCCGGGTTTCTCCGGGCAACCTTAAAAGTTTTGGATATCCCCCTTAACTCGATCACCACTTCACCCCATTTTTATTCTGTAATATTTAAGTTGAACTTACTTTTTATGAGCACCTCATCGGCCAAATCCAAGTTCTGCTTGCTCCAGTTGCTTTGCAGGATTCCTGTAAAAATACAGTTTGCCGTTTTCCAGGGACGACTCAATAATGTCCTTTCCTCTAAGGTATGTTAAAAAAGCCGATATTGATGAAAAATATATGAAGTACTGCCTAAACCTTAACGGAAGGTCATTTATTATTATTAAATTTTCCAGCAACTCTTCCCTCGTCAATGGCTGCTCCAATAGTTCCACTATCTGTTTGCTGGATTCAGCAATGTTTTCCATGTTCTTATCCGCCAGGGCTATTGTCTCTTCTTTATTCAGGACTCTTTCGGCATGACCCGGTATAAAATAATCCGCATCGATATTTTTAATGAATTCCAGTGTTTTTATACTCTCTCCAATATCAAATAAATATGGAAGGGAATATTTGTTCATTATGCTCTCGCTGAATATGCCATCGCCTAGGAAGCATACCCTGTCACCTGTAATTATGCCTATCTGGTCTACAGAATGGCCCTTAAGGGGTATTATCTCAAATTTCTCGTTATCGATCTTATTTACCCCATCATCTAAAATATAATCGACAATAAAACTTTTATTTACTGCATCTAAATCTTTTATGGGCTTTGACGAGAATAATATAGTTTCTTTTAGTTCCGGATTTTCTATATATATTTTTTCACCCTTTGAAGAATAAACGATAGATCCAGGATAATTATTCTGAAAATAAAGATTCCCTCCACAGTGATCCATATGGCTGTGGGTATTTATAATATATTTTACGCGCAGGTTATTTCCTTTTAAAACATCATCGATCTTCTTCGATTGGCTGTTATTGATGCCTGTATCAACTAAAAGGCAGTATTTATCTTTAAATGCATAGACTCCCACATTTGTAGCTGTATTGATAAAATAAGTATTCCCGTTAACTTTGGCAAGTTCCATGATATATACCCCTTTTAACTTGTTTAGAATATCTACATTATAGCATATCAATTTTAACATGATCGCCATAAATGGATACGCCAAAATTATTGGCTTTGGAGTATGCCGCCACTTAAATAAATGAACCCCAATTTAAATTCCGGGCTTTTCTGTAAAGGTTGCGGTCCTTTCTTGTTACCGTGACATTTTTTAACCCTTCAGGAGTGCATATTTTAAAACTCATGTACCCCTTTCGTATCTGAGGGTGCCGCAATATTATGCCCCTGTTGTCAACTGTCCTGTTTCTTGCCATACACACAAAAGAGAACTTCTCATCCTCATATGCGAGTTCTCCCCCCTTGACAAACCTATGCAGGCGGGAACGTGAAATCCTCTGGCAAAAGTGGCACCAATCGCTATCATCTATCGGGCAGATTTTATTATGGGGGCATGGCGCAATCATTTTTGCCCCTGATTTTAACAACAAATCTCTTGCCCTATTTATCCTTGAAAATCCCTCAGGCGTACCGGGCTCGATTATGACAAGCATATCTCTTGTGCTATTCCAGCATTTGTTTATGAATTCATCATTATTTTTAATCGGCAATTCTCCAAGTACATATGATGCGACAACAAGATCGTACTGCTGTATATTTTTCGCATGTAAAATATCGGCTTTTATCCATTTTGCCTCCCGCAGCAGATTTAAATCGGAATGCGATGCAAGCCTCTTTCCGATGTTTATCATGCACTCTTCGCGTTCAAGAAGCGTAAGCTCCTCAAGATGTGGCCATATCAAAGCAGTTCCCCACATTGCTGTACCGGGACCTGCACCTATATCAAGAAATGTCCCGGGATTATACGCTGGAAGCAGGCTTTTTACTTTTGTCAGTACCGAATATATGGCTGCATATGTTCCGGGAAGCCTGTATACCGCATATGCTATGGCATAATCAGTGGAATTTAAAAACTTCCCGTTGGGGAGGGCCCTTCCCATCCGGTATCTATCTGAAAGATCCTTAACCAGAGCAGCAATTTTTTTGACCGGTACCGACGCTGCTTCGTTTTCTATCGCAATCTGCAATTCGAGCGGAAGCTCCATATAATATATTCTCCTTATCATATCTTAAGGAATGCATCAAATTCAAAAATAAACACCTATCCCTTAATTTTTATATTTTTGAGCATAAATTGCGGCTTATTCAATTTATGCCGCACCCTTTCCTTTATATTCCTTTCGGATCTGCCATAATAGTTTGTGCCCCATACACCTGCCAATATCATTATACCGCCCAGTATATGAAACCAGTAAAAGCTTTCGTGATTTATGAAAATACCGGCAAAAACCGAGACTATGGTCGTTAAGTTTGCAAATACTGCTGCCTGGCTTGCCGGCAGCTTTGCCAGCATAAAATTATGTAATATATAGGCCATAACTGATGAGAGCACCCCCAAATACACGACCGGTATTATCACATTATAATTGTTTATATCTTTTAAGTATCCCATAAGGGTATTATTGTTTATTCTCTGGATTATATCCACCACATTAAAAAATATCGCCCCAATCCACATCATCACAAATGTTATCTCAAATGGCGTAAAACTTTCCGATAATTTTCTTGATAAAACGCTGTAAGATCCCGCCGATATGACAGCCCCCAGCAAAAATACAAATCCAACAGGCCTTGAAACCCCACCTTCATATCCGTCCAATAAAACTATGACTGCGACTCCTGCTATAGATAATATTATAAATAATATCTGATAAAAATTAGTCCTTTCCTTCAAATATATCGAAGCAAATATTGTTACGACTACAGGGATCAACGCTATCATCAAACCTGATAAAGACGATGTCGTATTTTTTATTCCATAAGTTTCACATATAAAATAAATTACAGGTTCACATAACGATAGCAATATTACACCAGATAAATTTTTCCCCCTGTAACTTAGTTTGATGAATCCCACTGCCCACAGGATAGTCATAATGAGCGCCGCCGTCGAAAACCTATATGCTATTAAATCCATCGGGTTGACCATCTTAAGTCCAATCGATGTAAACAAAAAAGAAAATCCAAAAATAAGCGATGTAAATACACCCGCAAGATACGGCAAAAACTTCTTCAATTCCAATCAAATGCCTCCAATTTAAGCAAAAATAAAATACCAATATCAATTATATTACACTGCGAATTAAAATAAAAGGAAACTGCGATCCTTACCGTTTTCTTCAATTCGCAATTTGAAATCAGGCATAAATAGGATTATGTTATTTTGAGCGACG
>JASEJN010000075.1:0-11944 GCA_030016385.1 Clostridiales bacterium
ATCAAAACTCTCATAATGCTCATTCGTCGCTCAAAATAACATAATCCTATTTATGACTGATTTCAAATTGTGAATTGAAGATCTGTAAGCGAAATTATTGACAAATTGTGATATTTAGTCATATAATGAAAAACAGATAATGGCTATGAAAAGGAAGAGTAGATATTATTTAAGTTGAAGAGAGCCGGCGCAGGTGGAAGACCGGTACGGTATAATATTGAAAATCACCCTTGAGCTGTATATTGAATTCAAAGTAGATGTTACCGGCTGCTCACCGTTAAAGGGGCATAGAGGGCAGTTTGCCAAATCAGGTGGTACCGCGGAATAACCCTTCGTCCTGTTATGTTTTACGGATGAAGGGTTTTATTATTAGTAAGGAGGAGATTATGATGTATAAAAAGATTTCATCTTCCTTGAACTTTATTGCGATGGAAGAGGAAATATTAAAATTCTGGGATAAACAGGGAATATTTAAAAAAAGCGAAGAGAAGAACAAAAATGGCAAGAGTTTTACTCTTTATGACGGTCCCCCGACTGCCAATGGAAGACCTCACATAGGGCATGTGCTGACAAGGGCCATGAAGGATATAATACCAAGATACAAGGTAATGAAAGGGTATAAAGTTTTAAGAAAGGCTGGGTGGGACACCCATGGGCTGCCGGTTGAACTTGAGGTTGAAAAACAGCTCGGCATTTCAGGAAAACCTCAGATAGAAGAGTACGGTGTTGAAAAGTTCATAAAAAAATGCAAGGACAGCGTGTTCACATACGCAAATGAGTGGAAGGATATGAGCCATAGGGTAGGTTACTGGATAGATATGGATAACCCATATGTAACCTATCATAATGATTATATAGAATCTGTATGGTGGGCGTTAAGGCAGATCTGGGATAAGGGACTTTTGTATAAAGGCTATAAGGTTGTACCTTATTGCCCGAGGTGCGGTACGGCTCTGTCCAGCCATGAAGTCGCCCAGGGGTACAAAGATGTGGTTGACTCATCCATATATGTAAAATTCAAAGTAAAGAATATGGATGACACATATTTTCTTGTGTGGACGACAACACCGTGGACGCTTCCGAGCAATGTGGCCCTTGCTATAAACAAGAAAGAAGATTATGTAAAGGCAAAGTACCATGACCAGTATCTGATTCTTGCCAGAGCAAGGCTGCCGCTTTTAAATGATGAAGCGGATGTCGTAGAGACATTCAAGGGTGAAAAAATCCTGGGAATGGAATATGAACCTCTCTATAAATTCGCTAAATTGGATAAAAAAGCTTATTATGTAGCTAACGGAGACTTTGTAACACTGACGGAAGGGTCAGGGATCGTCCATATTGCACCTGCTTTCGGTGAAGACGACTTCAACCTCGGAAAGAAATATGATCTTCCTATGCTCCAGTTAGTTGACACTCAGGGAAAAATGAAGGAAGAAGTAACTCCATGGAGGGGCATGTTCGTAAAGGATGCTGACAAACCTATAACAGAGAACTTGGATGAGAGGGGACTTCTGTTCAAGAAAGAAAAGCATGAGCATTCATATCCTTTCTGCTGGAGATGCGATACGCCCCTTTTATATTATGCAAGAGACACATGGTTTATAAAAACAACGGCGGTTAAGGATAAGCTGCTTAGAAATAATGAAACTATTAACTGGTATCCTGATAATATCAAGAGGGGAAGGTTCGGAAATTTCCTGGAAAATGTGATAGACTGGGGAATAAGCAGAGAAAGATACTGGGGGACTCCTCTTAATATATGGGAATGTAAGTGCGGCCATAGAGAATGCATTGGGAGTATAAAGGAATTAAAGGAAAAGGGAATAAATGTCCCGGGCAATATAGAGTTGCATAAACCGTATATAGATGCCGTAAAGCTTAAGTGTCCCATATGCGGAAGGGAAATGAAAAGGGTGCCTGAGGTTATAGATTGCTGGTTTGATTCGGGATCGATGCCTTTTGCACAGTGGCATTACCCTTTTGAGCATAAAAAAGAGTTCGAGGAGAATTTTCCTGCGCAGTTTATAAGCGAGGCCATCGATCAGACCAGAGGATGGTTTTATACTCTCCTCGTAATATCGACTATTCTATTTGACAGGGCATCATTTGAAAACTGTTTAGTACTTGGGCTTGTACAGGATAAATACGGGCAGAAAATGTCAAAGCACAAAGGAAATGTGTTAAGCCCGTGGGATGTATTGAACAAGGAAGGGGCCGATGCCACAAGGTGGTATTTTTATGCCGCTTCGGCACCATGGCTGCCGTCGAGATTTTATGAAGAGGGCGTAAGCGAATACCAGAGGAAATTCATGGGGACGCTTTGGAATGTTTATGCATTCTATGTGCTTTATGCGGAAATAGATCATTTCGATCCCAATGATTATAAATTAGAATTATCGAATGTAATGGATAAATGGATAATATCCAAACTTAATTCGCTTATAAAAACCGTTGACGGGTACTTGGATACTTACAGGATTACCGAGGCAGCCAGAACGCTTTCCGATTTTATAGATGAATTATCGAACTGGTATGTGAGAAGAAACAGATCGAGATACTGGCAGAGCGATATGAACGCCGATAAGATCGGGGCATATATGACTCTTTATACGGTTCTTGAGAAGTTTTTAAGGCTGGCGGCTCCTTTTGTGCCGTTTATAACGGAGGAGATATATCAGAATATAGTCAGGAGTATAAATCCATCGGCGCCCGTCAGCGTGCACCTGTGCAGTTATCCTGAGTGCAATGAAGCTCTCATCGACAAAGACCTTGAAGATGAAATGGATACCGCATACAGGATCGTGGAGCTCGGAAGGGCATCGAGGAATGATGCGAATATTAAAAACAGGCAGCCTCTGTCTGAAATGCTGGTTTTCTTCAGAAAGGGAATCCTTCCGGACTATTATGTGGATATAATAAAGGATGAGCTCAACATCAAGAAAGTTGAGTTTAGAAATGATGTGGGCGATTTTGTAGATTACAGCTTGAAAATAAATTATCCTGTTTTAGGGCCCAAATATGGGAAGCTAGTTCCCAAAATAGGCGAAGCCCTTAAGAAAGTACCTGCTGCAGAAGCCGCGGCAAAGCTTAAAAGGGAAGGTTCCTTCAACATAAATGCCGCAGGCGAAGAGATCGCTTTAACTTCCGACGACGTAAAGATAAACATAAAAGGCAAGGAAGGTTTTACATTTGAAACAAATGGCGATATATCTATAATATTGGATAAAACTCTTACGGAAGATCTCATAAAAGAGGGTTATGTAAGAGAAGTGATAAGCAAGATACAGAATATGAGAAAAGATTCGGGATTTGAAGTTTCAGACAGGATAAAGTTTTATTATTATGGAAACAGCAAACTGGATAAAATCATAAAGGATAATTTAGACTATATTAAATCCCAGACCCTTTCGGATACCGTTTCCGAAGATGAAAACGCCGATGCCGAATATACAAAGTGGAGCTTAAACGGCGAGAAGCTTTATATGGCGGTTAAAAGAATATAAATAAAAAACATGTTCGAGGCTGTTTTACCAATATTTTTGAAGGGTGGTTTAGCATATGGAAGTAACTATTAAAGATGTACAGTATGTAGCTGAACTTGCAAGGCTCAAGTTCAGCGAAGATAAGCTTTTGAAATTCACGAAGGATTTAAATGACATTGTAGGTTATGTCGACAAGCTAAACGAATTGAATACGGATGACATACCTGTTTCGGTAAACCCTGTTTTTATCCAGAATGTTTTCAGGGAAGATAAGAAAGGCGAGAGCTTAAATAGCGAAGAGGTGCTTAAAAATGCGCCCGACAAGCAGGATGGCTACTTTAAAGTGCCTAAGATAATTGAAGGGTAGGGATGGTCTATGTATACTATTCATGAGCTTCACGAAAAACTTAAAAATAAAGATTTATCGGCTAAAGAAATAGCAAGCATGTATATAAAAAGGATAGAAGAGCAGGATGGCATAATTGGTGCATACCTGGAAAAGAATTTTGAAAATGCATTAAATGATGCCCAGAAAGTGGATGAAAGGATATCGAAAGGCGAGGAAATAAAAGACGTCGAAGGCATACCCGCCGCTATAAAGGACAATATTTGCACGAACAGGGTAAAGACGACATGCGCTTCAAAGATGCTTGAAAATTTCATTCCTCCGTATGACGCAACAGTTATAGGAGATTTGAAAAAAGACGGAGCCTTGTTGCTCGGGAAAACAAATATGGATGAATTCGCGATGGGATCATCTACTGAAAATTCCGCATTTAAGCTTGTAAGGAATCCGTGGGATACAGAGTGCGTCCCCGGAGGTTCCAGCGGAGGGTCGGCCGCAGCGGTAGCATCAGGAGAGGCGGCATTTGCACTAGGTTCTGATACCGGCGGTTCCATAAGGCAGCCTGCATCGTTTTGCGGGCTGGTAGGCATAAAGCCTACTTACGGGCTTGTGTCGAGATACGGGCTTGTAGCTTTTGCTTCATCACTTGACCAGATAGGTGCTTTTACAAAGGATGTTGAAGATATGGCCGTAGTTTTAAACTCTATAGCGGGCTATGACGAGAAGGATTCGACATCATATAAAATGGATAAGAAGGATTATAGAAAAGCGCTAGGCGGAGATGTCAAGGGCATGAAGATTGGCATACCGGCGGAGTATTTCAAGGAAGGCATAAGCAGTGACGTGAAGAGCAGCGTGCTCGATGCCGCAAAAGTATTTGAATCCTTGGGAGCAGAAGTCGTCGATATTTCCCTGCCGTATACGGAATATGCGCTGGCGGTTTATTATATCCTGGCAAGCGCCGAGGCCAGCTCAAACCTTGCCAGGTTTGACGGAATAAGGTATGGATACAGATCAAAGAAGTTTGAAGACTCCATAGATATATACATAAATTCGAGGACGGAAGGCTTCGGCGATGAAGTAAAAAGAAGGATAATGCTTGGAACATATGTCTTATCGGCGGGATATTATGATGCGTATTATAATAAGGCATTGAAGGTAAGGACACTTGTAAAGCAGGATTTTGAAAATGCATTTAAAAAATGCGATATCCTTATTTCTCCAACTTCGCCTACCGTCGCATTCAAGATAGGAGAGAAAATAAATGATCCCCTTTCGATGTATATGTCGGATGTGTGCACAGTGCCCATAAATATAGCAGGAATATGCGCATTATCTTTGCCCTGCGGGATGAGCTCGAACCTTCCGGTCGGAATGCAGCTCATAGGAAATTATTTTGAAGAGGAAAAATTATTGAAGGCTGGTTATGCATACCAGATGAATACCGATTGGCATAAAATGAATCCTGAGCTAAGAGGTGGAAAGTAAAATGAATTACGAAACTATAATAGGACTGGAAGTTCATGCGGAACTATCCACAAAGACAAAGATATACTGTGGATGTACTTCAGAATTCGGAGGGCAGCCGAATACCCATTGCTGTCCCGTATGCTTGGGACTGCCCGGAAGCCTTCCTAAAATCAATAAAAAAGCAGTCGAATATGCAGTTAAGGCCGGGCTTGCGCTTAACTGCAGCATAACGAGGGCGTCGCGCATGGCTCGTAAAAATTATTTTTACCCTGACTGTCCTAAGGATTATCAGATAACCCAGCAGGATTTTCCACTGTGTGCCAATGGATTTATAGAGATAGAAACCAAAAACGGCCCGAAGAAAATTGGAATAGAGAGGATACATATTGAAGAAGATGCAGGAAAGCTTTTACATGTAAGGGACGGGTCCCTTGTCGATTATAACAGGGCAGGTGTTCCTCTTATCGAAGTAGTCTCGAAACCCGATATGAGATCACCGGAAGAAGCCAGACTGTATCTTGAGAAACTCAAAAGCATCCTCTGGTATATAGGTGTTTCCGACTGCAAGATGGAAGAGGGTTCTTTAAGATGCGATGCCAATATATCCATAAGGCCTGAAGGTGAAGATAAATTCGGAACCAAAACAGAAATAAAAAACATGAATTCGTTTAAAGCTTTGGAGAAAGCCTTGGGATATGAAAGAACTAGGCAGAAGGAGTTGCTGGACGGCGGAGGGACCGTTCATCAGGATACGCGAAGATGGGATGATTCCAAGGAGATGACTTTTGTAATGAGGAGCAAGGAACATGCCCATGATTACAGATATTTTCCTGAACCGGATTTAGTCGCAATAAGCATAAGCGACGAATGGATAAAAGAGATAGGGCAAAGTATCCCTGAGCTTCCCGATGATAAGAAAAAGAGGTTTATAGAGCAGTATAAACTTCCGGAGTATGATGCGGATATACTGACATCATCAAAAAAACTGGCAGATTTCTTTGAAGAATGTGTTAAATATACAGATGATGCAAAGTCGGTAAGCAACATTATTATGGTGGAAATGCTAAGGCTCATGAATGAAAAGGGCGTGGAAATAGAAGGGCTGAAAATAACTCCTCAGCATATAGGAAAACTCGTAAATTTGGTTAACAAAAAGACTATAAGCAGCACTGCAGCCAAAAAGGTTTTTGACGAGATGTTCACAACCGGTAAGGATCCTGACGCTATTGTAAAGGATAGGGGTTTAATCCAAAATAGCGATACCGATTTTATAAAGGGAATAGTGCTGAAAGTCTTATCTGAGAATCAGCAGTCGGTTGCAGATTATAAAAACGGCAAAGACAGGGCATTGGGCTTTCTGGTAGGAAGGGTAATGAAAGAGTCAAAGGGGAAAGCAAATCCTGCCATTGCAAACCGGATATTGAAACAGGAACTTAGTAAATAAGCATCCGGTTTAAAACGTTTTCAAGCGGGGGAATTACTACAGTAAATTAGGGGAAAGGACTGTCGCAAAATAACTGATTATAGAGGCACATCTTAAAAGCCGCTTAGTATAGTTATATATATGCAGCAGTCCTTTTTTCATTTTTCATCTTTATTGCACTCCCTACCCGGGGTATTTTGTTTTTGCTTGAAATATGCGCAGTCAGATCCTGAATCCGTAAAATTCGTCATGGTGCTTATAATGTTTAATGTACATTTGCCGTTGCTTTCATAAATGCAATTTGCAGAACAATTGATATTTGTCATAGAGGGCAGCCTCCTTTATGTTATTTTGTACAATAACATAAATTTTATTACTGTGTTAAAAATCTAGAATTCGGCGCCGTCTTTGCTGTAAAAGCATTCAATTTCAGGATAGTTCATCTGCAGCATTTCAAATGCCAGGCATAAAGCATATTCTGAATAAAAACTTGAGCTATTGATGCTAAAATTGTTCTTCTTTGTTTTGTAAGTGAATTTTTTAGCGAACACCGGCGCAATTTCGATATCCAGATGATCCGGTATGTCGCTGTCCGAAAATGGGGAATCCACTTTGCCGTCTTTGAATCTTTTATTGTTAAACAGCGTTTCAAAATCGCTGACTGATGGCGGAGCAAACCTCGACTGCGATATCTTGGAATTGTTCACGGCATTATTAAAGTAATAGATGAGCTTGCTTTTTGCATCGCCTGCCATGTCGCCGTCTGCGAAAAGGCGCAGCGAATTCAGCCCGGCGATAACAAAACTTACATCCCTTGCCGTATACCTGTATTTATCATCGCTGTCAAGCGCATAAAGGCAAGCATTTGAGTTCCATAATAAGTTAAGCTTTCTATATAGAGCTTTCGCCGTATTCAAGAACTTCTCTATGCCGGTAAACCTGTATGACTCCATGAGCGTTTTAAGAACCATGAAGCAGGTGGAGTTTGAGGAAAGCTTGTTTTCATAGGGAAATCTCAAAACGTTACCCGACATATCTATCCTCGAATCGAGTTCAAGCGCAAGGCTTGTAATGAAATTTGCCGCATCCGGCTTGCTTTCACATAATCTGCAGTATTCTATGGAGGCAGATATAACACTGCATATGTCCTTGGTTTTGCTTTCAAATATTTCGTCGTATGAATCCTTGAATACAACGTATAGTTCATCTGCGTATTTTTTAAATTCCAGAGAAAAGCCCTCATCCTCAAACATGGGATAATCCGGGTTCTTGCATGCGTATGAAAGCATGGAAAATGCCTTGAGCATCAAGGCCTGGTCGGAAATATCGGGCTGTTCTTCCTGATCTTCAAGTACAGGATCACCATAGGGGTTTTCACTTATATCTTTCTTTGAAACAAATAATCCATCCTCATTTCTTAGATAATCCGATGCAAATTTTCCCTGTATTTTTGCAGAGTTTATCAAGAGGTGCGAATCGACGATTTTGCCATTTATATTTTTGCTTTCCCTGTAACACCCCTTCGCGCAGTTATGAAAATATTTGGCCAGCATTATTTCATCCATTATCAGGTAAGCCTGCGACGATGGTGTAATTGTTTTTTTGAAAGAGTTGTCGTCCCATAAGTAATTTTGGTAATCGTCTATATTTCCGTTATATGCATTGCAGTAATGAGGGTTTCCCTTTTTATAAACCGCCCTGAGGACTGTCATGTTTTCATGAACATTTAGCTCATCTTTTTTTATATCATTTGGATTCAGCCATTCTCTTACCATATTCTCGTCATAGTTCCATGGTATACCGAAGCCTGACATAAAAGCTACCGACAGGACGCAGCACTGTGAATACCACAGGGACTGACAGAGTATCTGGTTCAGCGAAGGAGCGTTTTTACCATTTTTGTATTCCCTTATACTTTTCAAATTCCCACCACCTGTTTTTTATGTTGGTTTTATTTAACATTGTGATATAATTATTAAGTGCAAAGTATGTTTATTATAATTATTTTGAGTATTCTAAAATCCATGAAGTAACTCGTATTTTTTATATAAAATCCCGATAAAATCATTGCTGTAGCTGTGGTGCATCGAAATTATATTAAAAATATGCACCCAAGTAGTTTAAAAGATAGTATTGCGGATAAAAATAATATTCATATATAATAATATGAGTGTACTGATAAGAATTAGTCTTTATTATTGCTTATTTTATTAAAATGAAGGAAGTGTTTTTTAATGGAAAGGATAGATGGAAGGAAATATGATGAAAAAAGGAATGTTAAAATAACCAGAAATTACAACCTGTATGCAGAAGGGTCAGCGCTTATAGAAGAGGGGAATACAAAAGTTATATGCACAGCTTCCATAGAAGATAAGGTCCCTCCTTTCTTAAAGGGAACAGGCGAGGGATGGATAACATGTGAGTATGGAATGATCCCGAGGTCTACCAAAGCAAGAAGGACAAGAGAGTCATCAAGGGGAAGAGTCGATGGGAGAACTATGGAAATACAGAGGCTGATCGGCAGGGCGTTAAGGTCCGTCGTTGACCTCAAATTACTGGGTGAGAGAACCATATGGATAGACTGTGATGTTTTGCAGGCCGACGGCGGAACCCGCACGGCATCTGTCACAGGTTCGTTCATAGCTCTGGTTGATGCGATAAATAAACTGGATGAGACAGTCAAGTTTCAAAAATATCCGTTGAATGATCACGTAGCGGCGATAAGTGTCGGCATCGTAGACGGGGAAAAGCTGCTTGACCTTTGCTATGAGGAGGATTCGAGGGCTCAGGTTGATATGAATATCATAATGACCGACAGCGGCGAATTTGTGGAGATACAGGGAACAGGCGAGCAGAAACCATTTACGAGGGATGATATGGACATATTGATTAAGCTGGGCGAAAAGGGCATACGCGAGCTGATACTGCTTCAGAAAGAATCTCTTAAGGAATCAGCGGCGAGGATAGGAAAAGACAGATGAATACTTTGTTGATAGCCACAAAAAATCAGGGTAAGGTTAAAGAAATAAAAGAGATTTTATGGGATTTGCCTTATTTGATAAAAAGCCTGGAAGAATTAAAAATCGATGTTGATGTAATGGAAGATGGCGATACATATGAAGAGAACGCATTAAAAAAAGCAGAGGTTGCGTTAAAAATATCCGGCATTCCGACGATGGCCGATGATTCGGGATTGGAAATCGATGCCCTCGGAGGCGCTCCAGGCATTTATTCCGCAAGATTTGCCGGCGTGCATGGTGACAGTTTAAAAAATAATAATAAAGTACTTGAATTAATGAAGGATATTCCTTATGATAAAAGAAGTGCGAAATTTGTCGCAGCAGTTGTATTATTATATCCTGATGGCAGAAAAATAGTCACCAGGGGCGAAATAGACGGGTATATCGCAAATGAACCTGCAGGTGAAAACGGTTTTGGATACGACCCTTTGTTCTATGTGCCTGAATATAATAAAACATTTGCGGAACTTGGTGAAAATATAAAAAACAAGATAAGCCACAGGGGTAAGGCCCTTAGGGCTTTAAAAGAAAAATTGAAGATTGCCTGTTCAACTAATTAATCAGGCTGATTTCAAGCGATTATTTATATAATAATTGGCAGCTTACAGGGGGTAAATATTTTGAGAATAGGGGTATTCAGCGATACTCATGGTGATACTTATGCTTTAAAAAAGGCCATCGAAAAAACAGGCGAAGCCGACCTTTTAATCCATTTAGGCGATTACTGCAGGGATGCCGAAAGCGTATCAAAAGAGTTAAAAAGAGAAATAATATGTGTAAAGGGCAATTGCGATTTTAACCCGTATGTCAAAACGGATAAAATAATTACGGTGGAGGGTAAAAGGATATTGCTCACCCATGGGCATAAATACAGCGTCAAGTATGATTACACGGACATTTGCTTCAAGGCAATAGAGGAAAAGGTAGATGCTGTTTTTTTCGGACACACGCATTTTGCCGAAGCTTTTGAAAAGGATAATATACTTTTTTTAAATCCGGGAAGTTTATCGCTTCCAAAAGGCGATGCGGAAACATATGCTGTTGTTACGATAGATAGCGGCTTAATCGTGCCGAGCATTCAGGAACTTTAGATTTTTTATATTATTGGTATTGACCTGATTTAAAAATTCATGTATACTATATTTTGTTGTCAAGAAATCGGGGTGTGGCGCAGATGGGAGCGCGCGTGGTTTGGGACCATGAGGTCGCAGGTTCAATCCCTGTCACCCCGACCAGGTTGATAATATTGCGGGTGTAGCTCAATGGTAGAGTTCCAGCCTTCCAAGCTGGATACGTGGGTTCAATTCCCATCACCCGCTCCATGCGCCTGTAGCTCAGTTGGATAGAGCAACGGACTTCTAATCCGTGTGTCGGACGTTCGAGTCGTCTCAGGCGCACCATAATATGGTGGGTGTAGTTCAGTTGGCTAGAGCGCCAGGTTGTGGCCCTGGAGGCCGTGGGTTCGAGTCCCACTACCCACCCCAATTATTATTTTGGGATGTAGCCAAGTCGGTAAGGCACGGGACTTTGACTCCCGCATTTCGTAGGTTCGAGTCCTGCCATCCCAGCCATTATGAGCCACTAGCTCAGTCGGTAGAGCACATGACTTTTAATCATGGTGTCCGGGGTTCGATTCCCCGGTGGCTCACCAATTTTATACTGTTTTGTTTGCGGGCGTGGCGGAATTGGCAGACGCGCTAGACTTAGGATCTAGTACCATGTGTGTGGGGGTTCAAGTCCCTTCGCCCGCACCATTGTTGTTTTTTAGAATATGCTGTTATTCATTGACGATGCGGGAGTGGCTCAGTTGGTAGAGCGTCACCTTGCCAAGGTGAACGTCGCGGGTTCGAGTCCCGTCTTCCGCTCCAGAATATGCGGGTGTAGCTCAATGGTAGAGTTCCAGCCTTCCAAGCTGGATACGTGGGTTCGATTCCCATCACCCGCTCCATTTTTCAGCCATCAGGCGCCCATAGCTCAGGTGGATAGAGTTACAGACTTCGAATCTGGAGGTCGTAGGTTCGAGTCCTACTGGGCGCACCACAAAGATAGATAAATTATGGGTCATTAGCTCAGTTGGCAGAGCACCTGACTCTTAATCAGGGTGTCCAGGGTTCGAGTCCCTGATGACCCACCATATAAATTCGGGCTATTAGCTCAGTTGGCAGAGCACCTGACTCTTAATCAGGGTGTCCAGGGTTCGAGT
>JASEJN010000075.1:12043-12881 GCA_030016385.1 Clostridiales bacterium
TCCCTGATGGCCCACCATGTAAGACAAGCCTTATGTTCCATATCAATTGGAACATAAGGTTTGTCTTTATTTTGCGTGCCCTTATATTATTGTCACATAATATTTTCTTTATGTGTATTATAGTATAAAAGGTTTCCATACAGAGGTGATACTTTTGGATAATACGCTTCCATCAGATTATTTTCCGTTGTCAAATGGCAGACGGTGGATTTACAGCACGGGAAGTTTTATATTCAGCAGGGATATTAACATATCAGTTATAGATAGAAAAAATAACAGTTACCTTTTAAAAATACTATACGGTAAGTTTGAACTGTATGCAATAATCAGATCGGATGTCGATTTATATATAGTAGCCTATAGCAAAAATAAAGCTGATTCTATCGAGAATGGAACATTTGAATATATACCCAAAATAGAAATATTAAAAAGTCCCGTAATCAAGGGAACTTCATGGAAAAATATGGTCGGAGATTTCAGGATTGTGGATATGGATTATAAATTGAAGGTAAATAAAAGGACATACCCTGAAACTTTGTACATTCAAGTAAAGGATACTTCAGATGCTTATAACCATATATTTCTAAAAAGGGGTGTCGGCATAATATTCGCGAAGGTCTATCTTGACGGAATAGGGAATGTATATCTATCCTTAAAGGATTATAAATAGATAATGATTTTGAAAGATATTTATGCTTCAAACATACTGATAATCAGCATCCTAAATATTCATACTTGAAAAGTTACTATAAAACTGTGAAACAATTTACACTGAGGTGAAACTTCAAAGTAAGTTCCACTTTCCTAAAGTAAATTCCATCTAAAGGCATTCAATCTT